>JACJNW010000027.1 GCA_014695195.1 Cyanobacteria bacterium FACHB-DQ100
GCAGCGTAACGTTGTTGCTGCTCAGAGGAAGGAAATTCAGCAAAGTACATCGTAGGTTCCGAAGCGTAGTTGTTGAGGATTCCGTCTTCATTCCGGGTGGTATACATTGCAGGTTCTCCGAGGGGATAATTTGTTACGTTCTGTAAATTAATGTAACAGTATCGTTACAAATAGTCAACAAGCTCCAGTTTTTCTGATATAGAGATTCGTTCTCCCTGTGATAAGTGTTGCTGACCTGTCTTGAGAGAGCAATATTTGCAATGTGTCCCTTGCGATCGCACCATGTACGAGACGGACTCACTCGCAACGAATTAGTTGAGCGCTCCGGTCTCACTCGTCCTTCGTGCCGCACTTTAAAGACAACAGCATCGAAGTAAACAATTGGATACACGCGGTCAAGGGTGCGATTCTGCCACAGTTTACGTTCTTCTTCAACGGCATCAGTGACTTTAGAGATTAATCCAGCGGAGACTTTCACGCCGTACAAGTCTTGCAATTGAGCTTGGATGTCGCGCACACTCATCCCGCGTGAATGGAGCGATAAAATCTTGCCATCGAACCCGTCAAATCGCGTTTGTCCTTCGGGGACGATGATTGGCGCGAGGGCACTGTTTCGGTCACGCGGAATCGCAATTTCAGCTTCGCCAAACTCGCCTTTAATCGTCTTTTTACTGTGTCCATTGCAGCGATTTTGCGGCACATCTTCTTCGACTGGCGCTTCGTGTTCTTCTTCCAAGTGGTGTTCGATTTCGGCATTCAGACAGCGTTCTACTAGGGCTGCCGTCAATTGTTTCAAGATCCCTCCTTTTCCAATTAAGTCTTCGGGATTTTGTAATTCTTCAGCAATTCATCGAGTAATTCAGGTCGAAAGGCCATAATCGTTGTGTTTTTGGTTCAGTGGTTATTAGATCAAACTTTTGAACCTTTGACACTGATTTAAGAAGAGACGCTTTAAAGCCTCGCTTCAATACTGCATAAACTGCCAAATGCATACATGTTAAACCTCGTCAGCCTAGGTTCAAAACAGATTCTACTGGGCTGTAAATCTAACTAGCCTATAGGAGACATGCAAATGAAGCGTAGAGCGTTGATCGCAACTGCTAGCTTAACAATGGCACTGAGTTCCCTGCCAATGCTCGGTTCACCTTCCTATGCGGAGACTGTTAACATTCCCGTTCCCAAAGCAGCTGTTGCTACTGCATTTAACGCGGCATTCAGCTCAACGAAGGTTCGTCTGCACAAAGACGAAAGCTATATCTTGCTGCCGAATGGGCAGAAAAAGCCGCTCGACACTCCTGATCCAATCTATGTATTCGACTTTCCAGGGATCAACCGGAACATTGAGTATTCCCTTAACGACATGAACACACACTCCATCCAAGCGACAGTCAATGGCAACCGGATCAATACCGATGTGTTTTTTGAAAACCAGGGTGAGGAAATTAAAGCGAGATGCCGTCGCAAACTGTTTGGGAAGTGGGGTGACTGTTCGCTGGATATGGAACGAGATCTTCATCTAGATAATTCAAGTCTTTCGCTCTCTCTCGTACCTGCTGCTTACAAGGGTTCGATCGCTTTCACGGATCTGAGCACCAAGTTTAAAACCGATGTCAGGATTGCGAACAAGACCTGTAATACCGTCCTATCTCCTGTTAAACAAATCTGTGAAGCGATCGAAGGCAAGATCAAAAAAACGATGACACCCCAGATTGAACAAAAGGTAGCTAACTCCTTCAATGAGCTGAAACCAGAAATTGCAGACAAGGTGCGAAATGCGGCCGGTATTCGTAACCTCATCAATCCAGCATGGAAGGTTACTAAAGTTACCAGTGAGGGCAACAACTTTATCGTGACGGTGGAGCGTCCCGATCAGATTGATGGCTCTTCAGTCAAGGACTTGTCACTTAGGCCAATTCAGACACAGTTTACTTCAACCTGCCCAGCAAAAGTGAAGCTTGATGCAACTATTCAGATGAAGCATACAGTAGCGGGTACAGGATTTCTGACTTATGAGAACGGACAAAAATCCAATACCTTTAACTGGAACGCTAAGAAGGGAGAAGCCGTAACCTCGAGTGTGACTCGAACCTTTGAGGGTAGCCCAGGAACGACAAGTAATGGTTCGGCCGTGATGCAAATTCAGTGGAAAGGCAGTGACGGCAAGACCTACGAGAAAACATCGAATAAGGCAACCTTCTCGGTTAAATGCACACAATCTGCTTCTGATAAGATCAAATTATAAGCCTAGAACGGAGTGTGATTGAGCCTTAAGCGCGGAATAAAAGCTTGCAAAGTGAGAGTAGGGAAGGGTTTCATGAAAAGGCTTAATCAGTGTATGGAACCCAATTCCTTAAATTATTGCACTGCGTTGCATCAGCCCTAGTGGGGCTGGGCAAACATAGCGTCTGAACCGGATGGTCGATTTCCATGTTAAGTTTGAGCTGCTCGATTAAAGCTCAATCTAGATTTGTTTAACTGCGCTTGATCGCAGCAATCCAAGCCCAAGCCCTCGTTCTCCCGTTGCATATGTGACAGTTGACGGACGAGGGAATGCAGATTCGTAAATATAACCAGATAGCAATTTAGTCCAAATTTAGTCCATGTATGGAATGACCCAGTTCAAAGCGTTTCAATTCTCCTCATCTTCTGAGGTCTGACTTACAATTTTAGACAGTTTTGTGTCAATCTCCATTTCGAGTTGCTCACTCGATGGAAGGTTTTGTCTTAATTGATCTGGTAGCTGGTGCGTCGAAACTGCGATCGGCGTACTTAGATTTCTGAGGGCATACTCTACCGTTGTTTTTCGCTTCGACTTGCATAGAATAATCCCGATTGTGGGCTGGTCATCTTCATGCCGGAGCAAATCATCGATCGCTGACACGTAGAAATTGAGCTTGCCTGAAAACTCTGGCTCAAACTCCACCATCTTGAGTTCTAGAACAACATAACAGCGCAGTCGAACATGATAAAACAACAAGTCCAACCTGTACTCTTTTCCATCCACCGTGATTGGGTATTGGCTTCCCATGAAAGCGAACCCCATACCTAGTTCTAGAAGAAAGTCTCGAATGTGATTGACAAGAGCGTTTTCAAGATCTCGCTCCTGAGCATCTTTCCCTAATGTCAAAAACGAAAAATTGTAGGGGTCTTTGATTAAATCCTTTGCCAAATCAGATTGAGGTTTTGGCAGCGTGAGATCGAAATTAGTGATCGCTCCGCCTAGCCGCTTATGCAACCCGCTCTCAATCTGGTACGCCAAAACTGTTCGGCTCCAACCATTCTCGATCGCTTGCTGCGCATACCAAATTCGTTCATCTGGATTTTTCAAGCTGTCCAGCAGTCGAATCAAATGCCCCCACGGCAATTTGTGCAACAGCTGCTGCACAATTTCAACATTTGGGTAGGCTTCTGCGAAAGCTCTCATATACTTGAGATTTCGAGCCGAAAATCCCTGGACATCAGGAAATTCACGTCGCAAATCCTTTGCAAGCCGCTCTACAACTTTTGTACCCCAGCCCTCTCGCTCCTGCCTTTCCAGGATTTCTTTACCCAGCTGCCAATACAGCAAAATTGCCTCCCGGTTGAGAGCTGTTGCAGCCGACACTTGAGCACACCGAATCTGCTCCTTCAACTGATTCAGGAAAGCATCATAGTCTTGGGGAAAGAGCGAGGATTGTTTGGTCACGATTGATATTGACGCTCTTTAAAACAACTTTAGGCTTCTAAGTTCTCAGTTCCGATTAACTCATCAAGTTGAGAAAGCAATTTTTCCAATTTAGCCCGTTTTTTGGGATCTTCCCAGATTGCCGACTTCTTCAGCCGTTGCCCAATTTGAGCATAGCGTTGAGTGTAGTTAATTTCTGCGGTTTTCTCTTGAGTTTTCGTCAATTCCCGAATCTTCTGCTTGATTTCACTCAAACTCAAATTCTTTGTTGTCACTAACTTAAGCAAGGATTTACGCTCGCGCTCATCTTTAACTCGTGATATCGCACGAGCCTTCGTAAATTCAAGCTCTCCTTCTCGCAGTGCTTTCAACACTTCTGCCGGTAGATTGAGTAACGGCAAACGGCTGCTTCGGAACGATTCAGCATTAAATCGCCCGATTTCTGCAAGAACTGATTCAATCGTCTCAAGCTGGAGGGAAACGTTTCCCTCCAATTCCTGACCACGATTTTTTGCATGATTCGCGCGATTTAAAACCGAAGCTACGTCTTCAGGACTCCCTTCGATTTGAATAGCCAGTAGCTCCAAAATAGCTTCTGTCTCTTCTACAGGATTAAGGTCCTCTCGCTGTAGATTTTCAATCAGTGATACTCGAAGAGCTTGTTGATCATCGAACTCTCTAATAACGACGGGGACATCTTGAAGTTGGATTTCTTGAGCAGCACGATAGCGGCGTTCACCTGCAATTAACTCATACCCTCCGCTCTCTAAAGGACGAACTAAGAGCGGCTCCAAAATGCCATACTCACGAATAGATTGGACAAGTTGCGCTTGCTTCCGTGGATCAAAATAGCGCCGAGGCTGTTTAGCTGGAAGGTGAATTTGTCCAAGAGATACGACTTGGGATGATTGAATGCCTTCAGGATTCTCAATGAATTTCTGGGTGATTGATGCTGATAATCCCTGCGCCAGCGATTGTCTTGATTTAGCCATCTAACACCTCCAATGCCTTCTTAAAGAGTTGCTCTAATTCACGCCGAGCAATTCCAGCAGTCGAACCCGTCAAATCAAATGCAGTTGAGTTCTGCCCAAAGCAGTCTGCTAGAATTTGACGCTGATGAATCACTGTATCTAAAACCGTGACTCCTGGCATTAACCGCAACACCTCGATCGCTTCATCCTTTAACTTGGTTCCTTTCACCGCTCGATTCACGAACATAACTGCTTTGGGGTCACCTCGACGGATCCTTTGAGCCTGATGAATCAAGCGAACCGTATCCGATGCGCTTTCCAAGTCAACTCCAGTTGGTTGACAAGGCACGATCGCTAGGTCAGCCACTAGAATCACAGCTCTCGTCGTCTCAGATAACGCCGCTGGACCATCTACAATTACCCATGAATAAGCCTCACTTAACTTAGGTAATTCATCCAAGAGTTCGTCAGGGGCTTGAATAATTTTGCAAGGAATTTCTTTCTTTAGCCGAGCAAGCCACTTTGAAGATGAGCATTGGGCGTCAGCATCAACGACCAGAACCGTTTCTTTTTTTTTCTGCAACCAGCGGGCAAGGTGTACTGCAACGGTCGATTTACCTGATCCGCCTTTCTGATTAATAATTGAGACGATCGGCATAAGTCGAATTGAAATGACACAGAAAAGTGTATGACAAATTCGCACTGATGCCATTTATTTTGTGCTGCTTTGACCTGGTAGGGAAGGGTTACAAGAGATTGATCTGCGATGGCACTGATTCTACTCAATCAGGTTGCCTTCGCGGTGTTAGAAGCTGTGATGCGGGACATATTGATTTGAACCATGTACCCCCTGTCAAAAAAGGAAAAGGGCGGAATGTCCGTATAGCTTCAGCCCCAGCAACTTCACCTCAAGAAAAGAGTGCGCCGCACTCTTTTCTTGAGGTGAGGTTTTACATCCCAGATCTAAACTGCGTGACTGCTTCGGTGTAGCGAATGGGCAGCACATACTCCAGGTTCTCATTGGGGCGCGCAATGATGTGAGTTGACAGCACAGAGCCGCCATTAACCCGCTTGATTGACTCAATGCCCGCGGCGATCGAAGCCTGAACTTCGGAAACATTGCCCCGGACGACGACGGTAACTCGACCACTGCCGATTTTTTCGTAGCCGACTAAGGTAACTTGAGCCGCTTTCACCATGGCGTCCGCCGCTTCAACAACCGCCGGGAAGCCCAGGGTTTCAATCATTCCAACAGCAATTGTCATAAAGATATGTCTAACCTTTTTGATGGTTTTGATGGTTGATAGACACCTAGGTATCTGTCACTGATTTCATTTGAACGAATCTGCCTGATGGGTTGATACGGTGCCCAACCCATACTCATCAGGTGTCCTTTGTTGCCTGTTTTATAGAATGCCGCGCCTGTTAACTAAGTACGGTGGTAGTAGCTCTAAGAACTAAATACTACAACCTTTGCACTTAATAGCGTTGCACAGCACTATCAATAAAATCCAGGATACGGTGTCAAATAAAATCTTGATTTCTCAAAAGTGTATCTAACATTAAGTGTAACGCTGTTTACAGTTCCAGCTCATAAATCTGGGCAATCTCCTCGGCTTGAATTCCCAGATACGCCAACGTCTGCTGCTGTGTGGCATGTCCAAAGGCTTCCATCAGCAGCGGAATGGCAGTCCCACGCTCTAGTCGCTGCCAAATCCAGAGCGAGTTGTCCTGGAAGCGACCGGACGATTAGAGCGACTCGCCCTGTGTGAATTAGCGGCGGCTGGATTTACGGTTGCTTTAGCGAATCCACAACGAGTGCGATCGTATGCCAAAGCTCTGGGCAAAGCCAAGACAGATCGCCTAGATGCTCAAGTATTAGCGCGATTTGGAGAAGCGACTCAACTTGCGCCCTATCCGATTCCTGAAGCACTCACCCTGCAGCTGATGGATGTGGTCGATCGGCGACGGCAACTCGTTGAAATCATGGTTGCTGAAAAGAATCGTCTCAGTCGAGCGAGCAGTACTGTCCGCCAAGATATCACTGAACACATCGAACAGTTGCAAGAGCGAGTTAACGCTTTGTCTGAACAACTGCAACACTTAATGCAACGCTCGGGTGAATGGAAACGCAAACGGCAACTGCTCCTCTCTCTGTGCGGTGTCGGTGAACTGACTACGGCTGTTCTATTAGCAGAACTGCCTGAACTCGGAACGATGTCTCATACCAAATTGATTTTTGAGTGCGACAGATCCTTCGCCCCCTAAATCCCCCACGCGTGGGGGACTTCAAGCCAAATCTGTTTCGGATTCTCAAAGTCCCCCAGTATGGGGGATTTAGGGGGCTTCCAAGATCTGTCGCATTAATAAATTGATTCGGTATCACAAGAAGATAGCTCGTCTAGTTGGGGTTGCTCCAGTCAATCGAGACAGCGGTCAACACCGAGGCACTCGTCGCATTCAAGGCGGACGGGCTTCGGTGCGTTCTGCCTTGTTTATGGCTTGACATTTAAGATAATCGCTAGAACACAACCGATGTCATAGGGACGTTGATAGTCTTGCCT
Source organism: Cyanobacteria bacterium FACHB-DQ100 (assembly GCA_014695195.1). Lineage (NCBI taxonomy): Bacteria > Bacillati > Cyanobacteriota > Cyanobacteria bacterium FACHB-DQ100. The sequence goes on from JACJNW010000027.1 coordinate 7,200, forward strand.
TTCTCAAAAGAAATTTAAGAGCCGTATCCTCTCTTGAAATAATGTCAGCGGTAGCTTCCATACCGGGTTGAATGAGGGATTGATGCCCGTCTTTCACAAAATAAGGTTGGTCTACCTGAATGGCTACTTCATAAAATGCACCTGTGCCACCAGCACTACTCGCTAAATTGTAGATAGGCGTAGAAGGATTGCCGTTAGCACTGCTAGGTTGAGAAAGCGTAGCATCAGGTGCAATGGCTCGAACAGCACCCTTGAGAATGCCATAATCAGGATAGGGATAGGCAGAAAATCGCAAGTGAACACGACCCGTTTTACAGTCCGCAGCCCGTTCTTCTTGGCAGAGCTGAATTTTACTAATGTCTTGCGCTGCCACGCGAGCTTTCATAATCATAGAGGCGTGACTGGGGGCGATTTGTGCGATCACTTCTCCAGAGCTGACAACCTGACTAGGATTACGTAAGTTTAACTTGAGAATTGTGCCAGAGATAGGTGCAAGGATGGCTGCTTTCTTGAGTTCAACCTCGGTTTGCTGCAACTCTGTGCGATCTCGATCGATCTGATTCTGCATCTCAACCTGACGTTGGAGTAGCGTTTTTCGTTCTTTATCCAAACTCGCAAGGGTAGCTAATCCTCTAGCCCTTTCCTGGTCAATGCGTTCGGCAGCAATGGTAACAGTTGCCATACTTGGATTAAGAGCAGCTTTTGCACGCTTTAGGCGAGCTTGAGCCGCTTTGAAAGCTTGTTCTTTTTCCTTAATTTGCAGTTGAGAAATTGCGCCTGTGCTGCCTAACTGTTGATAGCGGCTTGTCTCTTCTCGCGCTAACTCCAAAGCAGCTTCGGCTTCTTGAACCCCTGTCTCGGTCGTAACTCGTCGTTCTGCATATTCGCGCTGATTGAGACTGAGATCAGCTTGGGCAGAGACAACGGCTCGGTTTAGCAAGTCTGATTCTGCGGATTGCTGATTGTTAATTGCTTCGAGCTGAGCAGCAATTTGAGCGAGTTGCTGTTGATTTTGTTGGATGTTTCCCTGCAATTGGCTCTTTTGAGTTTGAAGGCGCGAATTATCAAGGTAGGCAATGACATCGCCCTGTTTAACAACTTGATTTTCTTTGACTGCAATCTCTTTGATACTTCCCTCCATTGCAGCCTGAACAATGCGGAGTTCACCGGAGGGTCGAACGATGGCAGGGGCCTTAACCGTGATGTTGTACTTCGTGACTGAAGTAAGAGCAAAGGTTACGCCAACAGCCCCGATCAGAAACAGCCCACTCAGCCTAGTCAGCAGGCCGATCGAGGGAAGAAATTCATCACTTTGAACTGGACGAAGGGAATCTGAGTCAGAGCGAACTAGCATAATCGATGAACCTAAAACTCAGGTTTCTTTAATTAACAATGGCTCGGTATAGCAAAATTATATGCAATCAAAATGTTAGCTGAAACACTTTATAAAAAGGGTTGTGCTTTTGGAATAATTTGGAATGATATTGAAGCAAAACACGGAAAGTTGAGCGGTGATTAGGTGATTCGTAACCTCTATGTAGCTAACCCAAATTACTCCCAAATTCAGTGACCTAAAGTGGGAGAACAATCATTCATTAGTATCTTATATACATGATGGTTTAATCTATATTTGTATGAATAGATTTTAGATACTAAGCGCGAATGGATTGATTGCGTATATATGCCGGAAAATACCCGATTAATTAAAATTCAATGTATCAGATAATTCCTACTCACAAAGCTTTACTGGTAGAGCCGCAGATTATACTGATTTTAGTATATTAATTTACATAGAACTAAGACTTGATAGAAAAATCACTTGCTTCTAAAAACTGTAGAGATAGTTATATTGCTTGCTCTGCATTGGCTTGCAATTAGAATTAGAGTTTTTTGGGGGAATAAAATTGTTAGATTTAATACATGCGGTTTACATTGGATCATGATTTTCTGCAATGTTTTTTAAAGAAGAAAGTATTGCTTTAAACTAAGAACTTATTAACTATGGAATTAGATCGATTGAGATCTAAGAAGTTGAATTTCCGTTACTTTACTTGCATCTCCGCTAGATTGTTTTGATTGAGTTGACGAATATCCAAGAAACTAGATATTCGTTCATTTGCAGGCAAGTATTTAAGTCACTTTTGAATAGGCCTAAAGAATCTTAGGTGACTGATCAGGCTGTCTAGTTAAAGCTTTATTGTTCAACAAAGTTCTTGCTGACAATAAATGCTGTGACCAGAGAAGCTTTATTTGACATGGCTTAAGCTATGCCATTAAAGCTTTTAGGCTGTCCTAGCTAGACTTGAATACTTACTTCACAGGAAACACATCTTCAAACATTTACCGCTGCGTGCGGTAAGGAGGTTCATATGTCTACTTTCGATATCATTCGTGCATGGAAGGATGAAGATTACCGGCTCAGCCTGACCGATGCTCAACGTGCCATGCTGCCTGATTCTCCAGTCGGACTCGTTGAATTGTCGGATGCTGATATGGGCATGCTTGCAGGGGGAACGGGTTACCCTAGCACCTGTGATCCGTGTGACCCGTGTTGCGAACAACCATCAAAGCATCCTGGCAGCAACGGAAGAGGCGTTGCCAAAGGTTGCAAGAAATGGTAAGTCAGCAAAAGGCAATGCTGATGGGATTAATACTAAATCACTACAGCAGATTGTCTAGGCCTTTGAGCGCACCAATTACTGCAGTTGATTAGTGCGTCAGAATGGGGGGTCACAGTGCCCCCCATCACTGCTGCTAGTAGTGCATCTATGAATAAACTCCGCGCGATCGCATCGTGTTTGAGGAGGTTAATGCTATGAATCCACCAGAATTTCAAGCGTCTGCCTGGTACCAGGCGCTCACATTGACAGAACGTATTGCATCACTGCGTGCAGTGCAGGGTAAGACACCGAACGTTGAGGTAAACGCTGATCTGGCTGAGCGACGGATGCAACGCTGGCGATCGCAAGTCCCATTCACGACAAGCTCTCATTTTGAGCAGCGTCTAGCGATCGATGACATTACTGAGGATGAATTTCGAAAACTTCTTGGCGAACCGATTGAGTCTGTACGAGATCGCTTGTCTAAACCGCCAGCATGGTTAGCAGAGCTTACTCAGGCATTTTCTCGTCCCGCTGGCTCAAATACTCTTTCTTTACCAGAAGAACTAGAAGATTACGAGATGGCTGGTTTTTTAAGCGCAATTGAACCGCTCATTAGCAAGGGCCGGGAGCAATTGCATGAAGGAATAAAAACGCTGCAGTCGATGCGCTCCAACTTGCCTTTCGATCCTAGTACGGTTGAAGTAGTACTTTTTGCCAGTCTACCAGGGCGGTTGCTGTGGATGTTGAGCCGTACGATGGTACTGGAACTCAACATCGCCCGCCTGCAAGGACTTCTACAGGGTGACACAGCCGAGGACAGATTCCAGAGCTTTTTACAGCGCCTGCAGGAGCGAGATATAGCAATTACCCTCCTCCAAGAGTATCCAGTCTTGGCTCGGCAACTAAAGATTTGCATTGATAACTGGGCCATTTTTAGTCTGGAGTTTCTACATCACGTGTGCGCAGATTGGGAGGCTATCCGCACTACTTTCAGCCTAGAAAACGATCCGGGTGTGCTGGTGCAGGTACACAGTGGTTTGGGCGATCGACATCGGGGCGGACGAGAGGTGCTCATTGCAGAGTTCACCTCTGGCTTTCAGGTACTCTACAAGCCGAAATCTCTGGCCGTCGATGTGCATTTTCAAGAACTCTTAACCTGGATCAATCAGCGAGGCGACCACCCGTCATTCCGAACTCTGAAAATCTTAGATCGTGGTGCCTACGGCTGGGTCGAATTTGTTGCTGCCCAAGGCTGCACCTCTGCAGACGAGATTCAGCGTTTCTACGAGCGCCAAGGCGGCTATCTAGCGCTGCTGTATGCAATAGGAGCGACGGATTTCCACTGTGAGAACTTGATTGCGGCAGGTGAGGATTCCGTCTTGGTTGACCTGGAATCGCTCTTCCACCCGCGCCCTGAAGCAATCAGGACCACACACATCAGCCAGCTTGCAATCAATACGATGGAGTACTCGGTTTTAGGAGTAGGATTACTACCTGAGCGGAGCTGGTCAAACGCTGAGCATGAGGGCATCGATCTGAGTGGGCTAGGTGGGAAAGAGGGTCAGCTCAGCCCCCATCGCCTCCCATACTGGGAAGGAACAGGTACGGATGAGATGCGACTTAAGCGTGAGCGGATGGTGATACCGGGGAGCCAGAATCGACCAACCCTTAACGGCATCGATGTTAATGTCCTTGACTATACGGAAGCGATTGTCTCTGGATTCACTGCGATTTATCGGTTACTGCTGAAACATCGGGATGAATTGTTGTCAGGGAACGGTCCCTTAGCGCGCTTTGCTGAGGATGAAGTGCGGATTATCGTTCGTGCAACAGGAGGCTACCTTCGGTTGCTGGATGATAGCTTTCATCCCGACCTGCTACGCAGCGCCCTTGACCGCGATCGCTTTTTTGATCGGCTTTGGGTCGGAATCGAGAATAGCCCCTATCTGGTTAAGGTGATTCCGGCTGAGCGCGAAGACCTGCAAAAAGGTGACGTTCCGATGTTCACCACGCGCCCCAGTTCCCATGATATTTGGAGTAGTTCTGACGAGCGAATTGCTAATTTCTTTGCTCAATCAGGACTAGAGCTTGCTCAGAATCGACTGCAGCAACTGAGTGATCAGGATTTGCAAAGGCAAACTTGGTTTATTCGCGCTTCTTTGACAACGGTCTCTGTGGGCGTGACTCAAGTGCAATGGCAAACCTACCAACTGACTGAACCAGAAACAATTGCAGATCGCGAGCAACTGCTCCTAGCTGCTCAAGCTATCGGGGATCGACTGGAAACAATAACGCTGCGCAGTGAGGACTGTGCTACTTGGCTTGGTCTGGTATTCCAAAAAGAACGTTACTGGTGTCTCTCACCATTGGCCTTAGATCTTTACGATGGTGTGGCAGGGGTGGCCCTGTTCTTAGCCTATTTGGGTGCTATCACCCAAGAATTGCGTTACCGCAAACTGGCACGGGCTGCGTTATCGACAATGCAGCGTCAAATGGAGCGCCATAAATCATCCATCAATTGGATTGGTGCTTTCCAGGGCTGTGGCGGAGTGATCTACACGCTAGCCCATTTGGGTGTACTGTGGAATGACCCATCACTGTTGGCTGAAGCTGAGGCAATTGTTGAGCTTTTACCGCCTCTGATTGAGAAAGATAAACAAATTGATATCGTTAGTGGCGCGGCTGGGTGCATTGGCAGTTTGATCAGCCTGTATAACTGCGTTCCATCCGAGCGGACACTGGCTGCTGCGATCCAATGTGGCGATTATCTCATTGCCCGTGCTCAGCCGATGAAGCAAGGCATCGGTTGGGTTGTACCGGATGCCGGAGAGACACCATTAACTGGTTTCTCCCATGGCACAGCTGGGATAGCATGGGCACTTCTGGAACTAGCAGCATTAACTCATGAAAAGCGTTTTCGGACCGCTGCTCTGCAAGCGATAGACTATGAGCGCAGCGTCTTTTCCCCAGAAATGGAAAATTGGCCCGATCTGCGTGAGTTTGAAATAGCAGCCAATAACGGTCAGATTGATTGTATGGCCGCATGGTGCCATGGTGCACCAGGAATTGGACTCGCTCGTTTGCGCTGTCTCCGGCACCATGACGATCGTGAGATCAGAAATGAGATCGACACGGCACTCAAGACGACTCTGTCCAAGGGATTTGGTAGCAACCACTCCCTATGTCATGGTGATCTAGGAAATCTTGAGTTACTGTTGCAGGCAGGTGAGATCCTGAACGAGCCACAGTGGAGTTTTAAAGCGAAGCAACTGGCAGCTGCGATCCTTGAAAGCATTGAGCAGCACGGTTGGTTGTGTGGAAATCCCTTGGGTGTGGAGTCCCCTGGGCTGATGACAGGGGTATCAGGCATCGGCTATGAACTCCTCCGTTTGGTAGATCCGGCGCGTGTTCCTTCAGTGCTGGTACTGGAACCCCCGAGGCTGAACTACACGGGGCAAGGGTTTAATCGTTTGAGTGTTGTAAGCGCACCTAAAACTAAGTGATGAAGTATCATAACGTTCGCCAGCACAGCGAGGAAGATTGCGGGGCTGCTTGCTTAGCTACGATCACGAAACACTACGGGCGTACTTTTACCCTCAATCGTGTTCGAGAAGCAGTCGGTACCGGACAACTTGGTACCACTATGCTGGGGCTAAAACGGGGAGCAGAAGCGCTGGGGTTAAATGTTCGTGGCGTCAAAGTGTCGCTAGAGATGATAGACAAGCGTAAAGTGCCGCTGCCCGCAATCATCCATTGGAAGGGGTATCACTGGGTTGTTCTATATGGGCGGCAGGGCAAGAAATATGTGATTGCCGATCCAGGTGTAGGAATTCGCTATCTCTCTGGCCAAGAGTTGATCGAGAACTGGAGCACTGGAGCAATACTCTTACTGGAAGTAGACTCCGCTCGCTTTTATGCTCAGTCCAACGAGAAAATCAGCGGCTTTGGGCGGTTTTTCAAGCGCCTATGGCCCTACCGTGCCATTCTCATCCAGGCACTGCTTAGCGCTCAGGTGGTCGGTCTTCTGTCTTTAACCTACCCTTTCCTGATTCAGATTCTGACCGATGAAGTGCTGGTGCAAGGGGATACCCGACTGCTAATTGCTGTGATGGTGGCAGTCGTAGTAATGAGCTTGGTTAGCAGTAGCATAGAATTCGTTCAATATAACTTGATTGCTCATTTTGCTCAACGATTAGAGCTCGGATTGGTTCTCGAATTTAGCCGTCAAATCCTGCGCTTGCCTCTGACTTACTATGAATCCCGTCGCAGTGGTGAGATTGTCAGCCGACTCCGAGATATTCAACAAGTGAATCAACTTGTCTCCCAGGCTATTGTTAGTTTACCGAGCCAGTTGTTCATTGCATTAATTTCCCTAGGCTTCATGTTGTTTTACAGCGGAAAGCTGACCTTAGTTGCCGTTGGTATTGCTGTGTTAATGGCCCTATCGGTTATTGCGTTTCTGCCAGCTCTTCAACACAAGGTTCGTAGTGTCTTGGTCTTGGAAACAGAAACCCAGGGTGTTTTGGTAGAAACATTTAAAGGAGCATTAACCTTCAAAACAGCAGCCGCTGCTCCTCAACTGTGGGATGAGTTTCAAAATCGTTTTGGCCGCTTAGCGCATCAGAATTTTCGCACAATTCAGATTGATATTATCAACAACATCTTTTCCAGATTTATTTCTGGGGTTGGCAGAGTTGGTTTGTTGGGGTATGGCAGCTTATTAGTAATTAGGAACGAACTCAGTATTGGGCAATTGTTTGCCTTTAGTGCCATGAACGCTAACTTCTTAGCGTTCATTGGTACGGTGATTGGATTTGTTGATGAATACACCCGTGTGAAAACAGCGACTCAACGTCTAGCAGAAATTATAGACTCTACCCCAGAAACTCAAGACGATGCACAAAAGCCATTTGCTCTGATTCCGGGCGATGCTGATATCAATCTCACCCAGGTTAATTTCCACTACTCGGGTCGAGTTGAATTGCTGGAAGATTTTTCTGTTATGCTGCCCGGTGGTCAAGTGATTGCCTTGATTGGTGAATCGGGGTGTGGTAAGAGCACCCTCGCTAAACTGATCGCAGGTCTTTACCAACCTCAATCCGGTAATATCCGTATTGGCATTTATAACTTGCAGGACCTTACCTTAGATGGTCTTCGGCAGCAGATTGTTTTGATTCCGCAAGATGCTCATTTTTGGAGTCGATCGATTCTCGAGAACTTCCGCTTAAGTGCTCCCCACGCAACGTTTGAGCAAATTGTGCAGGCGTGCCGAATTGCTGAGGCTGATGAATTTATCAGTAAACTACCTGACAAATATCAAACCGTTTTAGGCGAGTTTGGCGCAAATATTTCGGGTGGGCAACGCCAGAAACTTGCGATCGCGAGAGCGATGGTCACTGAACCACCCATTCTTATCTTGGATGAATCAACAGCTAACCTTGATCCAGTCAGTGAAGCAAGGCTTCTAGATGGTTTACTAACTCACCGTCAAGGTAAAACCACTATTTTGATTAGTCACCGTCCTAGAGTTATCAATCGAGCTGACTGGATCGTGCTCTTGGAGCAAGGCAAGTTAAAACTTCAAGGGTCTCTAGAAAGCTTACACTCCAGTTCAGGAAGCCACTTAAGTTTTCTAACTCCTTGAAAAAGTCTGTCAGAACAGCATTGCTAAAGTTGGCGGAAATTGCACTTCGCTGTGCCGATTTTGCCCTTGAATATGAAGCATCGGGTTGGCTCGTCGAAACCACTGTTTCAAGGTAGATCATTTGTGCTTTTTCTGTGAGTTTTCACACAGTCTGCCCGATCGCAGAAGTCCCGGAACTAGAGATAGAACTCATGCATCTACTAGCTGCTACCCAAGTGAAAGTAGGAACAAATTGGGTAAGTTAACCCTAGCCCTAGAGAACCGGCTTCGTTCATGATAGAAGCATATTCAAAACCGCTAGCTCCTCTATTCACGCTGGCATTTATTAGAAGAAGCCCTGGGCACCTGCCTAGGGCTTATCAGTTGTTGCATCAAGCTCAGCTGCTCGTTTTGATCAGTTGCCACAGTCGGCAGAAAGTCGAGATGCAGAGCGCTTCGGGTGCTTTAGGAGAGTTGGAGATTCAGTCGGCTAGAAATCGACACAACAATACCCTTCTTCCGCAAATCGCCTAACGCTTTGTACAGATCCCCCTCATCCAACTCCCAACGTGCAGCGTAGCTGATTCCTTCGGGCGCGCAAAAAGCAGCAACATCAATGGCAGGATTTAGCTTTCCCGGATAGTCCACTTGCAAAGCAAAAAAGACATAATCACGTTAGCTTCGCTTCACAGAGTGTTCGCTCGTGAGGAGTTTGAGACTGCGAATCCGTAGAGGCTCGTCTCGATCCAGTGAATACCTAGCAGTGGGGGCAGAATCGGATTGAGTCATAATCGGATAGTACATAAGTGCGATCGATTATACGGGGTTATTTCCTCATGGCAATGCAAACAGAATAAAGTTCGCAGATTTAAACTGCTGTCTCATTCCAAGATTAGTAGTCTCAAAATCGGGTTGGACTAGAACCGGACTAAATCGTCAGTTTGTAGTACGCTGTAACGCCCAATTCTCGTGAGACTGAACACGGGCGTTTACAATCAAGGCAAATTGCGGATTCCCCCGACTCATCAGCCTTTACACACTGTCTCATCAGTTGGAACTTCTGCGGAGGGTGCAGAAGCGCGATCGTACAGAAACCATCTTCGATACTCAACCACTCTGCACTAAGAGCGCAGATGTTCTTGAAGGACTGAAGGCTCAAGTTAACTCGAGAGTGACAAACCGGATGGTTCCTTCTTTCCAACTTCACTGGCTGAACGATCACTTTGCCTCAAGTCACTCACCTCAACTCTGATTTCTAATACAGTGCGGATGAATTTGAATGTAATGCGTTTCCAGTCTTTCACAGAGGTCGGTAAGCAGCTAAAATTCGCGCTGAAGGCGCAGAGTTTTGGCTAGCGCACTGTGACAATCAAGCAAATCATAGGAATTCGAAGGCAAATTTTTCATTCGAACGACGCTTCTAAGCAGATGGAGCGATAAAGTAAGTTGGGAAACAAGGAGAGTCAAGTTGGATCTAGAAACCGTCTTAGAATATACGTCTGATGCCATTACTGCACTCGACACCCAGTGGAACTACATCTGCGTCAACCACAGCGCAGAACTGCTGTTGAGACGCAAGCGTGACGAATTATTGGGGCAGTCTATCTGGGACGTTTTTCCTGACCTTTTGAATACGCCCGCAGAAGTCCAACTCCGACAAGCTGCAGCGGCGCAAGTTAGCGTCAAATTTGAGTTGTTTCTGCCTAAGCTATATGCTTGGCACGAAGTCCGGGCTGTTCCGACTGAGAACGGGCTGCTCCTATTCAGTCGCGATATCTCTGACCGAGTTCGAGCCCTCCGAGACGAAGCCGTGCAGGCTGAAATCCGGGCGATTCTCGAACAAGCCCCGATCGCAATCTCGATTATGCGGGGATCGGAACATCGCATCGAGATGCACAATCGCAGGTTCCAGCACCTCATCGGCGGACGCAACTTAGAGGGATTAACGGTACGCAATGCCTTTCGAGAATTGGAAGGGCAAGGGTTCTTTGAGTTGCTCGATCAGGTCTACACGACTGGCGTAGCCTATGAAGGCAAGGAAATGGTGGCGCGTTACGATCGTGACGGCAGTGGTGAACTGTACGAAGGGTATTTTAATATCATCTATCAGCCTTTGTTTGACCTGAGTGGACGAGTGAACCGGCTTTTGAGTTTGAATATCGAGGTCACTGAAGAAGTAGAGGCACGACAGCGCATTGCTCAATTTGCCGCTGAACGCGATGCCATCCTGCAGCAATTGATAGAAGGGGTTATCGTGACCGATGTGAAGGGGCGAATTACGTTTGTCAATGATGCCGCCTCACGGTTGCACGGGGTTGCCAAGCTCGATGTTCTACCGGAAGACTATAGCGAGATGTATCATCTCTACACCGAGGAAGGGCACGCTTACCCTGCAGCAGAGCTACCTTTAAGTCGAGCTGTGCTCAAAGATGAGGTCGTGAAAGAGGCACGCTGGCGGATTCGGCGATCAGATGGGACAGAGATTCTAGTGGAGGGCAATGCTCGTCCCGTCTACGATGAGCAGGGCAGAAAAATTGCTGCGGTACTTACCCTGCGAGCATTATGAAGTGAAAGCTGACTGCTCAACCTGACGCGATCGCTATTTGCCGTCACACTTGTGACCACAGTCGTACAATAATGGCTGGGAACGCAATCGAACTATGCCATTTCCGCTTGCACTGCGGCAACTTAAAGTACTGCTAGAGGAATTGCTTAATATTGATTCAAACGCGTCGGTGCTCAGACGTTGTGACATTCCCATTTCTCAGGATGAGCAGTAGCAGCACTTTTACGCCAATCAGCCTACAAGGTTAGTGATGGAAACTAGATTGCAATACAGAATGATCTCAATGCCGCAGAATCACGACAATTCATCCAGTCTAGCCCGTCAAGAAACCGGAATCTTGCTGCAAATGGCAGATGGCACCATCACTGCTTGTAATCAGGCAGCTCAACTCATTTTAGGGATGACACTCGACCAACTGCAAGACACCTCATCGCCAAATTTGTTCTGGCACATGATTCATCCGGATGGGACTCCATTTCCTCATCAGATGCATCCAGTGCTCCTGGCACTCCAGTCTGCACAGCCGTGTTTGAACGTCAAAATGGGATTTTATAAACCTGATGGCGATTTGGTATGGGTCAAACTTGACGCTCAACCATTATTTCGCTGTGGGGAACATACCCCTTATGCTGTTGCCGTTACGATTACTCCGTTCATTTCGCCCACTGAATCAGTACACCTTGTCGGTACAACGCCTGCATGTCAAAGAATCCAATTCCCTGAATCGGCAATGAGCACAGCGTGTAATGTCAAAGGAATTGAGGCAACCGAACGGATGCAACTCGAATCAGAACCAGATTGCGGACAGATTGAGGCTCGGTTACACGAAAGTGAATCCCAATATCGTGTGCTAGCAGAAGCAATTCCCCAGTTGGTATGGGTGACAACATCGGATGGACAAAACGAATACGTTAATCAGCGCTTCTGTGACTTTGTAGGCTTAACTTCATCACAGTTATTGAGCTTGGATTGGCTCAGCATTATCCATCCAGATGATCGAGATCGCACCCGTGAGCGGTGGCTTGCTTCTGTAAAAAGTGGTAACTCTTACGAGATCGAATACCGTTTCCGTCACTTCGATGGGACGTACCACTGGTTTTTAGGTCAGGGAGTGCCGTTTCGAGACGAACAAGGACAGGTGGTGAAATGGTTTGGCACTTGTACCAATATTGACTTCCAAAAACAACATGAAGCTGAAAGCATGCGGCTGATAGCAGAGCAACAAGCGGCTCGCGAAGCCGCAGAACGAGCAAATCGCATTAAGGACGAGCTCTTAGCGGTGGTGTCGCATGAACTGCGAACTCCACTCAATCCCATTCTCGGTTGGTCAAAGCTATTGCGAATGGGCAAACTCACGCCAGAACGTGCTGCAGAAGCTTTGGGTACGATCGAGCGGAACGCTCAGCAACAGGCACAACTGATCGATGACTTGCTCGATATCTCACGCGTTCTACGCAACAAGCTGGTCTTGACCGTTGAGTCGATCGATTTAGCCGGAATTGTCGCGAATGCCCTCGAAACAATTCAGCTTGTCGCTGAGGCGAAATCAATTCATGTTGAAGCCTCGCTCGCCGTTCATGTTGGCGCGATTAGAGGAGATGCAGGACGGTTGCAGCAAATTGTTGGGAACTTGCTCTCTAACGCTGTGAAGTTCACACCGGAAGGCGGACGAATTCAAGTGCAGCTCACTCAAAGGGGGGGCTATGCCCAACTGCAAGTCATCGATACCGGCAAGGGCATCGCGCCGGAGTTTCTACCGCATCTGTTTGAGGCGTTTCGGCAGGAAGACAACACGACAACTCGTCAATTTGGCGGACTTGGACTGGGGCTGGCAATTGTGCAGGAACTGGTAGAACTACATGGGGGGACTGTAAGGGCGGACAGTCCAGGGGTGGGACGAGGAGCAACGTTCACAGTGAGGCTCCCGATCGCATCGCCACAACTCATCAATCCGACTCCTACCCTGCCCGACCACCAAGACGGGGATTTAAGTGGCATTCGCATTCTGGTAATCGATGATATACAGGATTCGCGCGAGTTTGTGGCGTTCGTTCTCCAGCAAGCAGGCGCGATTGTAACCATGGCATCGTCCGCTCAAGCTGCGTTAGACCAGATTAGGGAAGTGAACCCTGATGTGATTATCAGCGACATTGGTATGCCTGACATTAATGGCTATGAGCTCTTACAACGAATTCGCCAAGATTTTGCGCTTTCGACTCGCGCTATTGCATTAACCGCTTATGCCACTGAGAATGATCAGCAGCAGGCATTAGAATCAGGATTCGATCGACATTTAGCGAAACCGATCGAGCCGGCAGCCTTAATTGAAGCAGTTCTCGTGCTTGCTCATTCCCCGTTGAAATAAGATGAAGCAAATGATATGAAGCAATCGTTGGTTCGGCAGATCAATGCTGGCTTCAGCATTACGCTAGTGCTGGTGTTAATCAATGGTGTGATTTCCTACCGCAACATCTTCCGGCTGGTTGATAATGAGCGACTCGTGCGCCAGAGCCACCAGATTATTGCTGTGCTAGAAGACACGCTCTCAACACTTAAAGATGCGGAAACTGGACAACGCGGGTATTTGCTGACTGGGCAAGACCAGTATTTGGAGCCGTATAACAGCGCGATCACTCGGGTTAGTGAGCAAGTCCAGACGTTAAAGCAATTAGAGACAAGAACCACGCAGCCGCAACAAATTGAAGTACTAGAGCAAGCGATCACGGCAAAACTGACCGAATTAAATCAAACCATTCAGCTCCGTCGCACAGGCAAATTTGATGAGGCGCTGCGAATTGTTCGGTCGGATCGTGGCAAGCGGATTATGGACAACATTCGGACGCAAATCGCCGTCCTCGAGCGCCAAGAAACGGATCAATTGCAGCAACGAACAGCAGAATCGCAGCAACACTTAAGCTCCGCGCTGTTCACCTTTACGCTCATCACTGGGACAAGTTTAATCTTACTGGCGCTACTGGCGGAACTGGTTAGACGCAATGAAGCACAACGACAGCAAGCAGAGCGAAGCCTGAGGGAACGGGAAGAGAGGCTTCAGACATTTGTGAAATATGCGCCTGCGAGCATTGCGATGTTTAACGAAACAATGCACTATCTTGCGGTTAGTCAGCGCTGGATCGAGGATTACCACCTCGGCTCGATCGAATCGGTATTGGGCAAGTCGCATTACGATCTGTTTCCAAACCAGCCTGCAGGATGGAGAGCTGCTCATCAACGCGGGTTAGCGGGACACAGCGAAAAATGTGATGAAGATCGCTACGTATTGCTTGATGGCTCCGAACAATTTTTGCGTTGGGAAGTGCAGCCGTGGCGAGACAACTCTGCAAGAGTCAAGGGCATTCTCATTGCTGTGGAAGATATTACCCAGCAAAAACGAATTGAGGTCGCCCTGCGCGAGAGTGAACAGCAGTTCAAAGCGACATTTAATCAAGCAGCGGTCGGAATTGCTCAAGTTGCGCCAAACGGCACCTGGCTACGAGTCAATCAAAAACTCTGTGAAATTGTCGGGTATCGCTACGAAGAATTGTTGGCTTGTACATTTCAAGACATCACCCATCCCGCCGACCTCGACCTTGATCTGAGCTATATGCGGCAGATGATAGCAGGAGAAATCCAGACCTATTCGATAGAGAAACGCTACATCCGCAAAGACCGCTCGATCGTATGGATCAACTTAACAGTAGCGCTAGTGCGTGACTCTGATGGACAGCCAAAGTATTTTATTTCTGTCATCGAAGACATCGATCACAGAAAGCGATTGGAAGCCGAACGCCAACAAGCTGAATTAGCATTGCGCCAAAGTGAAGAACGATTCCGATCGGCAATGGAATTCTCGGGAATTGGAACCTGGGATTGGAACCTGCTTACTGAACAGGTGATCTGGAATGACAATTCCTTTCGGCTTTTAGGTTATGAACCACACGGCTGCGAACCCAACTATCAAACGTGGCGAAATCGCGTGCATCCTGACGATATTGAGGCAACCGAGCAGGCGATTCAATCCGCGATTTCAACTCGGTCGTTCTACTTCTCAGACTTTCGCGTTGTTTGGGACGATGACAGCGTGCATTGGATTTCTGCACGCGGACGAGCGGTTTATAACGACACCGAACAACCGATCCGTCTGCTTGGCGTGATGCTCAACATCACCGAGCGCAAAGCGGCTGAAATTGCATTGCAGCAGCTCAACGCTACCTTAGAACAACGCATCGAGGATCGAACCACGCGACTAACGGAAATTAATCAAGAGCTAGAAGCGTTTACGTATTCGGTCTCACACGACCTACGAGCTCCCCTCCGAATTATGCAAGGATTTGCTCAGGCATTAGAAGAAGATTACGGCACTCACCTCGATGATCTCGCTCATACCTACATTCAGAGCATTTCCGATAGTGCGGTGCAGATGGGCACCTTGATTGATGATTTGCTGAGCTATAGCCGGCTGAGTCGAACGCAAATCAATTTGCAACCGACAGAGTTGAATGCCGTGGTTGATGCTGCTCTACGTCAACTACATCGCGAAATTGGAGAGCGTCACGCAGTCGTCCAGATTCGGTCTCCGCTGCCCTCGGTAATTGCTAACCGCCCCATTTTGATTCAAGTGATCACAAACTTAATCAGCAATGCGCTCAAATTTGTGGAGCCGTCAAACCAGCCTGCCATCGTCATCGCGGCTCAGGTTGAAAAAAAATTGGTACGCTTAACGATCGAAGACAATGGCATCGGTATCGCACCCGAATATCAAGATCGCATCTTTCGTGTGTTTGAGCGGTTACACGGCATCGAAACATTTCCGGGAACAGGCATTGGCTTGGCGATTGTCCGGAAAGGTATCGATCGCATGGGTGGGCAAGTTGGGGTAGAGTCTCAACTGGGCCACGGTAGCCGATTTTGGCTTGTATTACCGCTTGCATCTACCTAGATTTATTTTCCACATGACTCAACCCCGCATTCTCTTAATCGATGACAATCCAGGCGATCGTGCCTTGGCGATTCGCGCGCTCAAACAAACCTTCTCCAATCTGCAAGTTCAAGAGGTTCTCGACCAGGGCGGCTTAAATCGCGCCATTCGGGAGAAAAATTTTGATTTGGTGGTTACAGATTTCCAAATTCGCTGGACAACAGGGATTGACGTTCTTCTCGCCATTAAGGAGCAAGATCCAACCCTTCCAGTGATTATGTTCACCAACACAGGCACGGAAGAAATCGCCGTCGAGGCGATGAAGCTTGGACTAGACGATTACATTCTCAAACGATCAGATGCTTATGCTCGTCTACCTGCTGCTGTCAGTCGTTCGCTCGAGAATGTTAGAATCCGTGCTGAGCTAGAACGGTATACCAACATTCGCGTTCATGATCTCAACGAAGCGCTGCAAACAATTCTGTCACTCAGTTCACGGTTACTCGAGAGAAGTACATCTCGTTCTCAGGCTGACCAAACCGACTTCCAGCAGATTTACCGCGCTGCTCAAACGGCAAGCGAATTGCTACAAGACCTACTGCCTGAGAATCCTTCACACAAATCAAGTAACTCGTGACAATGGATGTGCCCCCAATTTTACTGGTTGAAGATGATCCTAAAGAGGTTTTATTAATTCAGCGGGCGTTTCGTAAAGCTGAGATTGCTGCTGACTTGCATATCATCAACGACGGAGAACAAGCGATTGCCTACTTGGCCGGACAACCGCCGTTTGAGGATCGCGCTCAGTATCCACTTCCGATGCTGATTCTGCTCGATTTGAAACTTCCTCGTCGCTCTGGAGCTGAAGTACTGGCTTGGTTACGTCAACAACCCGGATTGAAGCGCATTCCCGTCGTGATGCTGACTGCCTCAAGGGAATATGCGGATGTCAACCGAACTTATGACTTAGGAGTGAACGCTTACATGGTCAAACCCGTTAGCTTTAACCAGCTTGTAGAAATTGTGAACACACTGCACGTTCATTGGCTTGTGCTGAACGAGAAACCGCAAATCGATATCTCCTAGATAGGGACATCTGGGCGTTCTATGCTCGAGATCCTACTGATTGCCTTCGTTAAAGAAGAAGACCAGAAAGTATTAACTCATTAGTGGTTCAACGTTTTGGTTCGTTGCCGCACCCGCAGAAGGTCCGGGCTGAGAACCTGTGCAGCCGCTAGCTGCTACCCAAGTGAAAGTAGGAACAAATTGGGTAAGTTAACCCTAGCCCTAGAGAACCGGCTTCGTTCATGATAGAAGCATATTCAAAACCGCTAGCTCCTCTATTCACGCTGGCATTTATTAGAAGAAGCCCTGGGCACCTGCCTAGGGCTTATCAGTTGTTGCATCAAGCTCAGCTGCTCGTTTTGATCAGTTGCCACAGTCGGCAGAAAGTCGAGATGCAGAGCGCTTCGGGTGCTTTAGGAGAGTTGGAGATTCAGTCGGCTAGAAATCGACACAACAATACCCTTCTTCCGCAAATCGCCTAACGCTTTGTACAGATCCCCCTCATCCAACTCCCAACGTGCAGCGTAGCTGATTCCTTCGGGCGCGCAAAAGGCAGCGACATCGATCTCAGGAGTTAGCTTTCCGGGGGAATCAATCTGCAAGGCAAAAAAGACATAATCACGTTAGCTTCGCTTCACAGAGTGTTCGCTCGTGAGGAGTTTGAGACTGCGAATCCGTAAGAGTTCGTCTCGATCCAGGAGTATCAGCGTTGAGTTTTGAAGTAATACTCATGTCGTAAATTGAGTTTCTAGAGGCAGCCAAGGTTGTATTTCCAAAATAGAACCTAATTCAAGCGGCATGTACACTGAAATTATGTACTTGAGCGCTGTTTCTTGATCTCATTAGAGGCTCGCATTAGATACTCTACCAATTGAGCCTTGCTCTTTTACTTAGCGATTAAGGAAAAAACCTGACTTCTGATACGGCAACAGAAAATTGACTAAGTGAATTAATACATATGCGAATCCAGCTTTAACCTAGGCGCTAAGTAATTCCTGAGAAAGCCCTAGTTTCCGCTTTTCAAGTCTGTTGGCGACTTTAAGTAGTAATCGTGCCAATTGTGTATCATCTAGCAACTCAATCGGGTCCTCTACTGGTCGAGGTTCTTTACCGGCTAGAAGTTCGCAGAAGTAGCGTTTCGCTCCTGGCGTAATTTGATCTGCACCGTCTAGCATTCGCTCCAGCATTTCGCAGGACGGATTCGTTTTGCCATTACGAAACTCTGAGATGTGGGTTGTGCTAACCCCTGTTACCTCAGCGAGCTTCTTTCCTGTAATTCCAAGTTGCTTGAGCGTCTGATCGAAATATTGATGCATCAGTTTAACCCAGAGCGAATATAATGGTTCAACCAAGGGAGCGTTATAACAATTCGCTTTTGACGAATCTGAAACCATTCTAATTCATGACTCTGCTATGGAAACCATCAAGCTCAAAGATTCACACAATTCAAGTTTTCGTCAACGGCTACAAGTCCTGCCAATTCAGCTTTAGAGAGTTAGCGGTATGAGCACTTATTCTAATAAAAGCCAGTGTCACGACCCATTTCCCTCCAATCTAATCGGTAAACGTCTATGTGAGACGTTCCCTTATCTGTGGAACGCGATTATTTCAACTAACGAAACTACCCCCAAGTGGCAGACGGTTGCTAAGTATCCCATACGTCCGCGCATTCTATGGCGAGAGTGGAAGGACAATTCCAAATTAATTGGCGTTCGATTCGACTCCCAGACCTCTTACGCGCTAATCGACATAGATCGTAACGGTCAGTTCCACCCCTACCAGAACCCAGAATTGCTCACTCTGATTCGAGCGGCACTGGAAACGATCGGGATTTGTCGCACCGTTCTGATTAGATCGAGTTGGTCAGAAGGCTTACACCTCTACATTCCGTTACCTCATGCCGTTCAAACGTTCGGATTGGCTCAGGCGATCAAGCAATGTTTAGAGGCGCAGGGATTGACGATCGCACAAGGGCAGCTCGAAGTTTTTCCAAACTGTAAGGCGTATGCCGTCCCCGGCACTTATACCGAGTACAACGCGCATCGACTTCCCTTACAACCGGAATCAGGATCTTGCTTACTCGATGACGATTACAACCCGCTTAGCCACGATTTAGGGCAGTTCTTCCAGCAGTGGGATATAGCAGCAGCAGGACAAGATCTCTCTGAGTTGATGAATGCGATCGCGATCGCCCGAACGAACAACCGCAATCGACGGAAGCGCCACACCACGATCGTCGAAGATTGGCTCCAAGACCTTCGGGCTGAGATTCAGGAGGGTTGGACTGACTACGGGCAAACGAATCACTTATTGAAGACGATCGCCTGTCACGGAGTCGTATTTGAAGGACTGAAAGGAGATGCCCTCGGTGAATATGTCGAACAGACTGCGGTGAACCTCCCAGGCTATGAGGAATGGTGTCAGCACCGACATGAGATCCGAATGCGATCGACAGTTTGGGCAAGGTCAGCCGAGAACTACTACTGGGCATTAGGGAGTAATCCAAAGCGATCGGGGAATGCCCACAGCGATGAAGGTGAGAAGGTTGTCCCGCTCAATGTTCTGCGTTCAGAAGACGCCCAGAGACGAATTAAGGCTGTTGTGTCTCGCTTAGAGCAGGAAGGTCAGTTTCCCTCAACTGCCACCGCTAGAGCGAAATTAATCGCTGCTGAGGGAATCAGTACCCGAACCCTCTACAACCATCTTGAACTCTGGCATCCCATTCACTATCAATCAGGATCGTGTAAAACAGTCCAGCCAGAGACAATTACAGCGATCTTTGAGGCTGATTCTGAAGATCCACCAAAATCGCTAGAACCCAGTGAGAAAAAGAGATTTTACACTGAAGGGGAAAATATGAAGGGTGGGATGGATAATTCACCTGTTCTACTCGCTCAACTTGTATTTGGTCTTGAATCCTGTGGCTCAGAGGCTCGAATACATATCGTGAAACCTCTAGAGAAGCTCAATGAAGTGAATGACAGCTAATCGAAATGTCAAAAGTCAAACGCTCACAACTCACGCTGGAAGAATTGATTCAGTGGCAGGCAGAGATCGCTGATGTCGCGACCCTTGGAATTTCCGCTATCTCTGTTCATGCCGCACCGGATCGCTGGGAGTATATGGGCATCGCGTCCACTGGAGAGAAGGTTTATCTCAACTTGGATTCAATTCAATTAGAGCCTCGGCGCGCTGGATATTTTTTCACCTATCAAATCGGCAACGATCGACCGGTGGCTTTTACAAACTGCGATGGTCAGTTTCAAGTCGCAGATCGCAATGGGATCTATGGCGGGTTTATGAAGCCTCAATCTGAGGCAATTCGTAAAATGCTAGGACGAGCTTGCACTTATCGCGCCCGTTAGCTCTCTTTGCTGAGACTAGCAATAAGCGGCAATATCTTCCCCGCATACATCAGCTAGGTAACAGAGCGCTTTGAACCGCAAGCCCACCAACTGCTCATAGAACGGATTCAGTTTGCACATCGGCGGAATGTGGAGTAGAACATGACCGAAGAAGCAGATATCGCGTTCAAAGGGACACTGAGCCGGAATCAGGCGACAGAAAAAATGGGCAGTTTCTGAATTACGAATCTCGAACTCGTCCAATTTTTG
>JACJNW010000029.1 GCA_014695195.1 Cyanobacteria bacterium FACHB-DQ100
GTTGTACATTCCCATGAGATTGAGTGCGACTTCTTCTTGCATCTGGGACGGTTGAGCGAGAAGAAATGGAGTTTGATATGCCACCCCTGCACAGTTAATTAGAATGTGAATCGGGGCATAATCGCGCCACACTTGAGCGATCGCGATATTGACTGCTACACAATCAACAAGATTGAGTGCAACCGGAACCGCTTCGACCCCCGAATGTTCTGATTTCCTTCGCAACTTCTACAAGTTGATCGTGTGATCGCGCCACTAAAATTAATCGTCGTGCTCCTTGACGGGCAAATTCCAATGCGATTTCCCGTCCAATGCCACGAGAAGCCCCGGTGACCAAGACCGTTTTTCCCTGAATATTCATGATAAAGTCTCCACAGTTAGGGTTCTATCAGGTTCTTCGCCTTTGCTGAACGGATAGGGGCAAGAACCGAAGTGAATCTTTGAGTTGTGCTTTGAGAGAAGAAACTGCTGTTGGATCGAGTCATATTTCGTTGTGCTTCGATGCCACACATTCGTTGGGTATCTACGAAAAGTGGTCAGCGGCGAGAGTCAGACAAAGCATAAGACACTTCACTCCGAACGATAGGAACCAGCCAATGAAATTGACACGCACACTTTAACAAGACGATCAAGTATCGGCAACATTTATTAATAGAAATCGAGAATCGTAATATTTAGATACAAGACATTCAGGAACGGGATGGATTCAGCAGCAGACTCATCAGGGCAGTAACTCGACCACGATTTGATCCCCCTCAAGAGTAGCTGTTTTCAGAAATCCACGAAGTGCCTCCAACAGTACAATCCGGCTGATTTACCCGTTCAGTTCATCTGTGCGTAGGGGCATCCGTTAGGCGATAGCCCTGGAAGATGGCAACCCCCAAGACCACGAGCACTGCCGCAACCAGAAACACGACTCGCACCCCAGCAGGCTGCTCTAGCGTGTAGCCGTAATAGGAAAAAATGGGCGGGATGATTAGAGTTGAGAACGACAACCCCATCCCAGCCGAGAACGAGAAAATACTGTAGTGAAACGCTTCTCGTCGTTGTCCCGTGACGATCGCATCCTGCTCGACAACCGTTCCCATCATCGCGTAGACCAAAATAAAATAACCGCCGAGAAAAGGCCCCAGGAAGCCAAAGCAGATGGCAGCTTGAAGCGCAGTCGGCAGGGAAGAAGCCCCTCCCACTGCGGTCAGGAAACTTGTAACCATCGCCAATCCTAATAAGGAAACCTTCAGCAATTGGCGATCTGACCTGTATCGGCTCAACCGATTCCAAACCGGAGCGGCAGCCAGCATCGCCATCACCACCAAGCCTTGATAGCGTCCTACGGCTGCTTCTGGTTCTTGCAGAATCAAGGCAACAAAGTAAGGCAGATTCGAGAGCAACATCGCGTAGGCCGTCTGTACGAGAATCGTGGAGCTACAGAGGATCAAGAACGGGCGATTCCGCAGCGTTGTCCGCAGGCTCTGCCAAAAGCTCAGCGATGCGATTACCTCGCTCTCGCCGGTTGGGTCGAGCGCAGGCAGACTCCGTCTCGGGAGCACTGGAATTGTCAGGCCAACCGTTACCACTCCAAGGAGTCCGATCACTCCTCCCATTGCGATCGCGCCCCACCGACTATAGACACTGCTAGCAATGACTGCACCGCCCAGCACGCCCACAATGCCAAAAATGTTTTTCCACATACTAAGCCGAACTCGCTCAGCGGCCGTCGCTGCCATTTCGGGTAGGCTGCCGTCATAAGGGACGCCAACGAGACTCGTTCCCGTGTAAAAGACGATCGTCATCGTTAGGAAGTAGATGGCATTCAGCCGGCTAGGATAGGGCGTCAAAGGCGTCCAGAGCAACAACAGCGCGCCAAGGGTCATGAGGCTGCCGAGTACCAAGAAGGGCGTTCGTCGTCCCCACGAGCTGCGGGTGTTATCACTCCAATGTCCGATGAAGGGATCAATGACGGCATTCCAAACGCGACCGATCGCCAATAAGAGACCCACGACCGTGACCGAGAGGTATTGCACCGCTCCTGTGTTGGGTGGAGGGGCATAGTAGTAAAGCAGCCAGGTCGAAACAGCAGTATTGATTAAATTAATGCTGATCGAAGTGCAACTGTAGAGCAAAGTTTGCCGCAGCGTGAGGGTAGGAGACATGGCGATTAGCTAGTTCGCGAAATGGGCACGCGATCGAGTATGTCAGCTTTAATCGCAATGATTCAGCCAGGTTACGCTCCTCTGAGTGAGGTTGTGCTCCACTCGCTGAAGGGCCTCTAAGACGATCTCTACCTCTGTTTTGAGAATGGCATGCCCCGTGTTGAGGAATGCAATCAGCTCAGAAATTTTGCATCTCCCACTGGTTGGCGCGAATGTCTACGAGG
>JACJNW010000030.1 GCA_014695195.1 Cyanobacteria bacterium FACHB-DQ100
ACACACAGTAACTGATGATTTCGCCGGGAAAACGATGACGGGAGTACATGAGAAGAGGTGATCCGAGTTAAACCAGTCCGATTATTCTACGTCCCGGTTAACCTGACAATGCCCAATCGGCAGTATCCTAAAGTGCATCAATTATCTAGTGAGCTTTGGGGAACCGAAAAACTTTGGGTCACGATGGATCGGGCTAGCTTTATTCCACCCCGAACGATGTCACGATTTCCAGACCCTCGGCTACATTGGGATCTTGACCCCGCTAAAGAATCAGGGTTTGTGGGAGGAATGCTTTATCTAACAGATACTCCAGAAGAACGGGGAGCATTTCGCTGTGCGCCACAGATTTATCGTTCATTAGAAGATTGGCTGAATCAACAAAGTTCAAACTTTGACTATCAATCCGCAGATCTGTCAGAAATTCCATCGATTGCAATCCCCGGAAAAGCAGGTGACATGGTGATTTGGAAGCCACAACTTCCGCATTGTGCAGGTGTAAACCTGGATTGTACACCCAGAGCCACACAGTATATTAGCATGTACAAAGCGGGCAATGAAGACGATCGACAAAATGCAGTGTCTTGGTGGCAGCAAAAACGCGCTCCAGTCTGGTGGCGAGGTTTACCCACTCAACAAGACCCAGAGCCAGGAGAGCCTGCAACGCTGACTGCTTTAGGTCGCAAATTAGTAGGCTTAGATCCTTGGTAACATTATGCTCTCTCATTCCAAAGTTGCTCTAGAACATCATATTGCGCAATGGGTAACTCAAACCTATGCTTTCAAGAACAGCGTGAACTGTGAACTTCTCGATCGACCCACCCTTGAGAAACTCATTGTCCGTATTACTGTGGGAAAAGATTACTATTGGTTGCGCCTCTATTTAGGAAAACCAACTTCTATCGAGCAACTTGAAGAAGAAGCAAGCTTAGTTAACGAACTCTATGCACAAGGAATGCAGGTCGCTCCTCCACTCCGTCGCCAAGATGGTCAGTTTGCTGGTGTTTTAGAGATAACAGGCAATCAACTTCCCGGAGTTTTGTATGCGAATGCAATCGGTGTTCAGGAAACTCACTTAACCGTAACACAAGCTGAAGCTTTGGGAAGGCTTTTGGCTGAACTTCATAACCATGCTACGACTTTGAGAATTAAAAGCCGCCCAACGATCAACTATCATTTTCTAGCAGAAGAACCGCTCAATTATCTTGCGCCTTGGCTTGGGGAAAAAGCACGATCGCGGGTGCTGGCGATTGCTCAGGAAATGAGAACGATCATTTGGGGGAATGCCTCTGCGCTAGCAGTAGGATTTTGTCATGGTGATGTGCATTTAGAAAACATCAAGTTTCAAGGAACTGTTCCAACCTTGTTCGATTTTGAAAGTTGCGGCTTGAGTCTTTGTGTCTATGACCTTGCTTGCTACTGGCGGAATCGAATCTCAACTTCTTCAGATCAAGCATTGAGAAGCCAAGAATGGGCGGCAATCTTGCAGGGATATCACACTGTTCGTAGATTGAGTGCGCAGGAACTTGCTGCGATTCCCGCGCTCGCGACGCTGCGAGCAATTTGGGTGATGGCGCTACCTGCACAGCCAGGTGCAACTTGGGGGAATGATTGGTTGAATGACCCAGATTATATCCAGGCACATTTAGAGGGAGTAGAAGCACTTGCCAAGGTATTGTCAACTTAACCGATGTCAATCAAAATTAGGCACGATCATCCCTTGATCGCTAGTGTCGCTCAATTTTATGCAGCAGTGTTCAAGCAGGCGACTGCTCGCCAATCCTCAAATCGTTGGCGCAGTTGTTCTCGATATCGTTTTGCACTCAGTTGATGTTGCTTGGGATGAAAGTGTCCTCGAATCGGGTCAAACGTCGAGAGAAATGGTTGCGCCTGCCCTGGGGATTTGAATCGTCGCATTCGTCGTTCTCGCGTTCGAGTCGGTTGATGCGAGTTCTCCGCTCTGTTGTTCAACCCTTTGTGCTGTCGATGCTCCACGTTCTTCATTACCCGCTTCTTGGCTGCCTGATAACTTTTGAGCTTGTCTGTCACAATTACCCGTGGCACGAAGCCTTATTTCTTCAGTAGTTTGCGGAAAAACCGCTCTGCTGCCTTTGTGTCCCGATGCCGTTGGAGCAAAACATCCAGCACATTTCCCTCTGAATCGACTGCTCGCCACAAATAATACTGTTGCTTTTTAATCGTGACCACGATTTCATCGAGATGCCATTTGTCGGTGATGTACGGGCGTTTGCGTTTAATCTGGTTCGCGTATTGCTGTCCGAATTGCTGACACCATGCCCGAATCGTTTCGTAAGTGACTTCAATGCCGCGATACAGCATCATTTTCTCGATATCCCGGTAGCTCAAGGGAAAGGTGTAGTACAGCCAAACGCAATGACTAATAATTTCGCTGGGGAATCGATGTCGAGAATACATGAGCAGATTGAGATCGCGCGTTAGAGCAGTACGATCATTCTACAGTTTGTTTCACCTGACAATACCATACGAACAATCGTAATTCCCTTAGAGGACGTTTGAGAAGTAACAATTAATACTTTAACAGCAAACAGTTATGACGGAGAAATCGCGCTTTCAGCCTTTCTGGATAAGCATTGAAAAGCGATTTTGAGTATAATCCGCTACTTCTCAAACGTCCTCTTAGCTTGCAAGCTGAAATTTACCGCCCCGCTCTAATGCTCGTTGGTATGCGGGACGGGAATGGATGCGATCGCAAAACTCTCTCAATCTTGGATAACTAGCATTTAATCCTCCTCGTGCCACCGCAGCTTCAATCGGGAAGCTCATTTGAATATCAGCAGCAGTGAACTCATTGCCCACAAACCACGGACTTTTCTCCAGGTCTGCCTCTAAGTAATTGAGATGCTGTGTAATTTGAGGAATAATGAACGTCTCTTTAGTGCGCTTCGCGATCGCATGAGCAATTGGTTTAGCAAAAAACGGCATCGGTTGCTGCTCAATGCGATCGAAGACCAGCTTTAGTAACAGAGGAGGCATTGCCGAACCTTCGGCATAATGCAACCAATAGATGTAGCGTAATCGCTCTGGTGTACCAGGTGGAGGAGCTAGCCGTCCCTGTCCGTATTGCTCTATCAAGTACTCAATAATCGCTCCAGACTCTGCCACTATCAGCGTTCCATCGGTGATAACTGGGGATTTACCTAGTGGATGTACCTGACGTAAAGATGCGGGTGCTAGGAGCGTTTTGGGGTCGCGATCGTAGTACTTGATGTCGTATTCTAACTCTAGTTCCTCCAGTAACCATAAGATGCGTTGGGAGCGAGAATTATTTAAGTGATGAACAGTTATCATCTAAATCTATCCTTCTACCGTAATATGACAACTAGAAAGCTTATGCGAAGTGTTCAGGCTAGACGATGCCCTCCAATTATTCCTCTCCCCAATGCAGGAATTTAGGTTGCGTCGCAAGTGCGCCGAGCAAAGCTCGGCTTTGTCTATCAGGCGAAAGTCCTGATTCTGGAAGCCCTGGCAAGGCACCAGATACTATTACCTCAACTAAGCTGGAACCACAGCAGGCTGACCGAGCTTAAAGCGTGAGGGTTTGTCTCCGACTCGCTCAATGGTGCCTGCCCGAGTGGCGTGCATTAACGTTGCGCCCAATGTCTTTCTGGCTCTCGACATCTCCGCTTCATCAAATTTGCCGTACAGCTCAGCAATCAGGTCGTCGATCGTATGAATCTGTTCTGAATCTTGCTGCAAGATTTGGACGATCGCATCGATTGGCTTCTTACCTTTGAACTTGCGCTTGAGCTGAGTCGCATCAAAGGCTGATTGGTCTTTTGGTTCAGGCTTCACCTTCTTCGTCCCGGTTTTGCGCGTTGCCTTCGGCTCACGAGAACGGGCTCGCAGCGATTTTGTCGCTGTTTCAGTCGGTGGATGTTCCAATAACTCAGTCACTGCTTCAACAATCCCATCTGCGGGAACGACTTCGACGGGCGCTTCATTCAGGAGCGCGTTGAGCGTTTGAATCGCTCGATCCACTTCAGCCTTCACTGAAGATTCAATATCTGAGACAATCTTTGAGCGATCACTCATCAATCGCGACCGCTCTTGCTCTAGATGTTGTCTTGTTTGATCACTTAACATCAGATAGGACATAGTGGCTGTTTCCAAGGGTAGTAGATTGTTTTGATTGTAGTACCAGGATTGTCAAATAGATGATTGTTTCAGGAATTGAGCTAAGTTGAAAGCATACCCTGTAATCTGTACTTTACAATGTCTAATTCGCTGAACTACTCCGAAGATGCAGAAACGGTCCAAGCCGTGCAACAAAACTTACAGCAGCTTGCTCTGCAACTGGGGCAACCGCACGATGTGGATGCGGTTCAGAAGCTATACGAAACGGCCCGAGGACTGGTGAGCCACCTTTCTCCCGATGCGCTGACGCTGGCGCGAGTGGCTGGAGTGCTATTGGTGTATCAGCTGCCCGATACAGACCCAGGCGAAGTTCAATGGTTTAAATCCGAACTGCAGAATTGCTCAGATGTGGAATCGATCGAGGACTTGATTGATTCACTGTCCCGTCCTGATGCCTTGTGACGGTACAAAGCCTGGAAGCTGGATAGTGCTTCTGCCATCAGAATTGGCTCTCTAGATGCGAGATACCGCTGTATTCACTCGATCTGCTGGGATTAAAGGCTTGATGCTGTTGCATCTCCAGTAGTGCTGGTATCAGCGATCTCCAGGCTGTTGTAGAGGCGTGTTCTCATTTGGTATTCCCTGAATTCAGTGTTTTCAAGGTTCAGGCTGCTGGCCGTTTCAGGGGAATTGTAATTTAGCAATAGGCCGAACAGTTTTTCACAGAAACACTATTTTTCCGACAGGGTGCAAATATTAGATTAACTGCACGAGACGGATGGCAATGAAAGAAATTGTACAAATTCAGAACAATGTCGATCGCTCTCTGCTCCAGAGTCTCTACGTCTTTCTAGGACATCGGGATGCAGTTGGTGAACTGAAGCAACAGATTAAGGCCAAACTCTAATTGATCGACAGAAAGCGCGAATATGGAGCGCGGTGCACGCATCAATTGATCGTTCAGCTTAGAAATCAACCCAGAGATCGCTTGATTTTTCAAGTTTGCTATGAATCTACCAATTTGATCTGCTCGACTTGCAACCCGTCGAAGTCGAGATGGAGTGATACGATCGTTTCGAGATGGAGCGATACGATCGTCGAACCCACAGTCCCACTCATTCCACAAACAGTTACTCCGATGGATTCTCTCTGTGAAGTCTTTCTCGAACAGGATTGGGACGATGCCCAACAGGCGCGGCAAAAGCGTGACCTGCGCGTTGTAGAACTCGAAGGTCAAGGATGGCAATGCACAGTAGGATTGTTTTACAACGCCTTGACGGGGAACCGGATTTATTTAGTGGAGGCGACTTCACCACCTCCACGTTCGTCAGAACCAATGCACCACCCGTCGAGGCATCGTTCTCAGCCGAGGCATCCTCAACGTGTAACGCCGACAAAACCCGGTTCCGCTTCGTCCGAAAATCGCTAGGGCGACTCGCAAACATTGACACACCTCCACAAATAGAATTCGTGTGAGTGTGTCAAAGAGTAAGCCTAATTTGGTGTGTGAAACTGTAAATGATTTGAGGAGAATTTTTTAGAGAAGTTTGGTATTTCCGAATTCCCAGTCTTTAAGCGTCTACACGGAATCATCGCTCCACCCACAATGCTCACAATCCCAGTGAACCCGCGCGGGATGAGTTTGCAGCATCGATTGCTCACACTTCGGACATCTGCCCGTGAACATCGGGTGAGAATCCAACAACGCGATCTGCTGCTCCCTCGTCCAGCGCTGAACAGGATTGGGCACTAATTCACCTGCGTAATACAAATCATCTTCGCAGGGTGAAGAAAAGCGATCGTCGTATGGCTGACTCATCTTTCTGCTCCAATTCCCATCTAAATACAGAAATCCCTAAATGCCCTGTTTTCGCAATTCAATCTCAACCTGGGTAAGGAATGTCTCTTGTTCAAGTTGCGTATTCACTGGAAAGCGCTCCCAATCTGAACCAATCCGCAAATCAGCGAATAGCTGGTCATGATTTTGATGAAAGTGAAGAAAGGCATTCGATTTCCAGTAGAAGATTCCACGCTTTTTTTCTTTCAAGCCCTGATATTGACGAAGCTTTACCAGCAATTCTTCTAATCGGTCCAATGCCTTCGAGTCTGCGTGTTTCATCTCCTGGCTCCGATGATGTGTGCAGCTAGATTAAGGAGATTTGTTTTATTTTCAGCTATTTCACGGGAATTGCCAATCCTTATAGAACCTCAAAGCTCTGACTCTGGCAATTCCTGCAAAATCCTCGTGCTGCCTAATCCAAACAACTGCAATTCATCTTGTGCGCGAGCCATCGATACATAAAACTGTCGTCGTGCCATTGAAGCCTCTGCCGGATTGGAGTTGCGACAAGTCCGCAAATTGCTCCACGCACAGCAGTAGAACAACTTTGAATTGTAATCCTAGCAATGACAACGATGTAAGAGCTCGTATTCCAGGTTGAGCTATACTGTAGTTTCGTTTCGTATTATCATTCTCGGTAATCCAGTAACTTCTCAAGTCTGAATAAATTAATCGCTTCAGCATTTTATTAAATAACTCTTCGTCTCTCTCCAGATGCCACCGATACAAAATAGCAATATTGCCAGGTGCGTAACTTGATTCAGATAGCGATCGTATCTATTCGTTCAATGCCTCAACCGCTTCAGCCTTCGGCTCCGACAAATGCAACACAGGTTTTGCTCCTCTTCGCAGTGCTGCACTGGGTTCTACGATCGAGAAGGTCACATCACCGATTCGCCCCTTCACCCTTACCCCACTTGCTCTCGCACCCATGCCCGAACAGCTCGCCGCAACGCTAACCGTCCCTCAGAGCGATTTGCCTCAATCAATTGGGGTAAAGCAGCAATCTCCAATTGCGGAAAGATGCTGCTCCGTTCCACCTCAACATACTGTTCACCCTGGAGGCGATAGATCCTCAGTCTGCCACTGTCATAGCACCAGAGTTCTGGCACACCCAAGCGGGCATAGATCGGAAACCGCTCTAACGACTGACTCGTCACATCAATCTCCAATGCCAGATCGGGGGGTGGGTCTTGAGCCAGATCAAACTGCAATTTGCCGCGAATTCTGGCTTCATTCTGGAAATAGAAGCAGTTATCTGGCTCTAAGCCTGCTTGCTTTGCCTGTTTTCGCCAAGTGGTTGAACCGTAGCCCTCATAATTTAGGTCGAGCGTTTCTGCCATGTCCTTGATTGCATCACCGATCGTTTCCTTGAAATACTCGTGCTCTGGCAAAGGAGACATAATCTCTAACAGTCCATCACAATACGCTACCCGTTCACAGCGACGATCGCCCAACTCCTGCAAAATTGCCTCAAACTCCTTCCAACTGACCTCGCGTAGCAGCACCCGCTGCCCCGGTGGAACCTGAATTCGTTGAATCGGAATCTGCACGACCATACCCGTTTCCTCTCCAAGATTGGTGTCTCTGACTGCCCTGTTCTCCAATCTTAAGCGAACTGTTTGCTGATGCTGTCGGCATTCATGCTCCCATAGATGTCAAGTTCTGTTTGTGTTCTAAGCCCGGAACTTCTGCAGGGTGCAGCAGTTAACTAGAATTTGGAAAGGTAAATTCAAATTCAATGATAATGGCTGAGCTAATTAGACGGTGATAACTTGGGTATCTCAATAGATAACCCATGCTCCGTTCCAGTTCAGCGATTTTTTATATCGCAGCGCATAGAACAGACGACTATCCGACGACCGCATCAAGTCACGCCGATCCTATCTCTACTCGATGCCAGCAAGACTGATCTAAGTCCAAGAAAGACTGAGCGGTATTGTCAACGAGAGTCGGCTGATCCTGCTCGATTGTCCAAATCTGTCCCCCGCTGACCCGAATTTGGCGACCCTGCAGAACAGCGCGATGGCCACTAATCCAGCCTGGCGCTTCCCCAACGGCTGTGACTTGCTCGATCGCAAACGTCATGCAGTTGAGCCGATAGATTGGCGTTTCGCCAATGATGCGATCGTCACGATAGCCTAAATTGCCAATGATGTAGATCCAGCCATCGACCCAGGTTGCAGTGTGAAAGTCTGTGGGAGGAAAGACTGTTCTAGGATATCCGTAAATCTGGAAATCACCTTGACCGTCGTAAACGACTACATCGTTATAGATGTAGAAGTCAGGATCGTAATAGTCTTCGTGTTCTCCAGCGATTTCAATCACTCGCCCGTCGGGTAGTACTGTCATTGATTGTCCAAACCGCTGAAAGCACCAAACCGCTGCTTCTATCGGATATTCAGTGTCTTGATACTGAATACGGGCGGCATAAGCCTCACCTCGAAATCGCACCATTTCGCGCCAAAACGGAACAGCCATTCGTTCTGGATTGCGCTTGCCAAATCGCGGATATTTATCAGCCTCGTAGTGCTTGGAATCGAGATCCCACCCATCCGGTTTGTCCACTTTGGTAAAAAGGCGTCGCATTGAAGGATCAAGGTCAGCCAAATCCTCTCCAACTGCAACGAGTTGGGTAATCATTTCGAGACTGCGAGCTTTCCTGAATGCTCTTTGGTTGAATTGGTTGATCCGAGACGAATCAGCTCCGGCAGACAAAAGTACTGAAGCTGCCTCTACTTGATCCAGTTCTGCTGCCAACATCAATGCCGTTTCCCCAAACTCATCGGTGGCATTGACATCTAATCCTAATTCAATCAACCATTGAAGCAGCTCAAGATTGCCGGATTCGATCGCGTACATCATCGGCAATTTGCCACAGCGTCCCACGGCTAACGGATCTGACCCTGCTTCCAGCAAGTGTTGCGCTTTGGATCGGTCTCCGGTTTGTAGGCTTAACAACCAAGGCGTGCGTTCCCAGCGATCAACTGCGGTTAAATCTGCGCCTCTGTCTAGTTCAGCTTGCACCTCAGCGAGGGTGTCAAGTGCAACCGCTTGCATTAATTCAGTCCACCTAAGGCGAGATTGATCACATCCAGCGTCCAAAAGAACTTGTACGATGTCAAACCAGCCACAGCGCGAGGCGACGCTCAAGGCTGACTCGCCATAAGTACTTTCACCATTTAGAGGAGCACCCTGTTGAATCAGAAACTCTACCAGGGCAATCTTTTCTGAGCCTTGCGCTTCGCTGAACATGGCTTCAATTAGGACATCGTAGCCTTCTGCATCAACCTCAGTGATGTCTGCTCCTAAATCTAGTAGCACCTGAAGTTTTTCGATCCTGCCTGACCGGATGGCCCATTTGAAGTCAGATTTCCCTTGCCCTGGCGAAAGCGAGAGCCGCGCCCCATTGGCAATCAGAAATTCCACAATCTCAACTCCTGCGCTTGGACTTGCCAGCGCACATTGAAGCGGGGTCTGCGGCCTAAACGAATCCGCAGGAGATTCGCTCTCGTTAATGTTGGCCCCCTGCCTGAGTTCTCGCTGCAGCCCTGAAAGGTCACCGCGTTCAGCATAGCGATGAATTCTCATCTTCGCCTCTGTTGTTTCTGAAATAGAGATTCAATCGCTGAGCCAGTCATTTCGGAGGCTCTTCCATCATGATGTAGATGCGCCTCATTCCGCGTTTGTCGGTACCTTGTCCCCAATTAGACCCCCATGAAAACATTAGATGATGAGTGGCTAATTGCTAAATGCAAGATTCTATAGCGAACTGGGAATTGATTGCAGGAGCATAATTCTTGGTTTACCCTTCCACTTCAACCCTAATCCAACGCCTCAAACTACCATGTCTATACACACAGCAACCCCTCGTCACTTTCGATTAGCCGTCTTCTGGGCAGTGCTAGGAGGTTTGGCATCGTTAGCAGTATTTCCCTATGCGCTATCTCTCGCGCCCATTCCCGCCGCAATTCCTGTCCCATTGCCTGTTTTAGCAATTCTCTCTGCGGTACAAACTGGAGTTTTGTTGCTTTTGCTCTGTTGGATTGGGCTTCGCTTAGGATTCTCCCTGAAATTCGATAGCCCCTTTGCTCGTGCCTGGATTAATAATCATCCGTTGCCGCCTGTTTCTCAAGTTGCTTTAAGGACAGCATTGGGAGTTGGTGTCGTCGGAGGCTTCATTCTGATGGGGCTAGATCTCGCGTTTCAACCCTGGATGCCCGCGACTCCAACCCCAATCAGAGTTGATTTATGGAAGCGATTGTTAGCCTCTTTCTACGGAGGCATTACTGAAGAACTGTTGTTGCGCTTATTCTGTACCACTTTAATTGCTTGGTTGCTTTGGAAGACCCTTCAAAGAGGGCGATCTCAACCTACAGCACAAATTGTTTGG
Organism: Cyanobacteria bacterium FACHB-DQ100; assembly: GCA_014695195.1. Taxonomy (NCBI): domain Bacteria; kingdom Bacillati; phylum Cyanobacteriota; species Cyanobacteria bacterium FACHB-DQ100. The sequence continues at coordinate 10,347 of JACJNW010000030.1, forward strand.
GTTGCGATCGTCAGTGCGGCTCTCCTTTTTGGAATTGGGCATTTACCGACTGCTGCAAGAATCTGGACGCTTACGCCTGTGGTGATCACCCGGACGATCGCGCTCAATGCGTTGCTTGGCATTCCCTTGGGCTGGCTATATTGGCGGTATGGCCTGGAGTATGCCATGCTATCCCACTTCTGCGCCGATCTCGTTTTACATGGAATTGGAGGAAGTTGAGCGAATCGCACTGCTATGCCCGCAAAGCATCATTATTTGATTTGCACAGGGGTGTTTTAAGATGAAGCCCAAACCTAGTAAGTTATTGGTTATGACCCAGGTTGTTTACCAAGTTGCTGTCAGCATTGATGGCTATATTGCTGCTTCTGATGGCACCGTAGACTGGCTCGCTGATTTTCAAGTTGAAGACAATGACTATGGGTATGCAGAATTTTATGCCTCGATCGAAGCGTTGTTGATGGGAAGCCGGACTTACGAGCAAGTAATTGGATTTGGGGAATGGGCATATCCAGGAAAACCATGCTGGGTTATCTCTGGACGATCGCTGAAGGTTGAGCAACCAGAAGTCAGACTGACCGCTAAACGTCCGGGTGAAATTATTGCAGAACTACAAGCAGAGAACCTCAAGCGAGTTTGGTTAGTTGGAGGAGGTCAATTGGCCGCCTCTTTTCGGGCACAAGGATTCATTACGGAATATATGATTGCAGCGATTCCAACCATTCTGGGTACGGGAATTCCACTGTTTGGCGCAACGGGAACACAAGAAACCTTGAAGTTGGTTGAATGCAAGCCTTATCCTGGTGGAGTGGTTTTGTTACGGTATCTAAAATCGTGTTTAACAGATGAAATGCCATGATCATCACACTACCGCTCAGCAATGGTTTTTCATTGTCAAACTTGCAGCCTTCAGATGAGATTGCCTATGTTGAGCATCTGAATAATCCGCTCATTCATGAAACAACTGAAGCAATTCCCTACCCTTACACGCAGGAACATGCTAACCAGTGGATTCAACGTCAGACAGATCTCACTGATCAATTCGGCAAGCCCCCTTTACTCGCAATTCGCAACTCGAATGCGGAATTGATCGGCTCGATCGGGATTGGCGAGATTGATCCTCAATCTTACGTTGCGGAACTAGGGTACTGGCTTGCCCCTGAATATTGGGGACAGGGAATCATGACTGAAGCGGTTAGGAACTTTGTTCGTTATGCCTTCACAGACTTAAATTTACTTCGTTTGTGGACGCGAGTTTTTGAGTTTAACCCAGGATCGCGGCGAGTTCTAGAGAAGAATGGCTTTCAGCTAGAAGGTATCCAGCGCCAGCATGTCTATCGGAATGGTAAGTTCGTTGATGATTATTTGTATGGACTGCTGAAGTCCGATTTAGGCGGATAAATCGACAATGGCAAGAACTACCACAGCCTTAGTGGCTCACTTTCTCCAATCTCAGTTTGACGGATTGGTATCAGATGTCTCACTGATTGGATCAGGAATGTTCTCGCAAGCATTTTCGTTTATGCTTGATCGACAACCCTTTATCATTCGGCTCAACACCCATCAAGAAGACTTTCAGAAGGATGCCTTTGCACATCAACACTTTAGCTCATCCAAATTACCAATTCCGAAGATGATTCAATCCGGTCGCTTCAACGAATTGTACTATTTCGCAATTACAGAACGCTGTACAGGGATGACCCTGAATGACATAGAACCGCAAGCGATCGGACAGGTACTGCCAAAGTTATTTGACACGCTGTTAGCCATTCACACTTTGGATAGTTCAGATTACTCCGGTTGGGGACTCACCGATGCGTCTGGTCAGGGTCGCTTTGCATCTTGGCAAGCGTATTTGCTGTCGTTCCATAACCAGAAATTTCCCTTTACGTGGAAGCAACTCATTCAGGATACATTTATGGAGCAAGAGATCTATGACAAGGCTCTTGCCATGATTTTGAAGGATGTAGAGTTCTGCTCAGCTAGCAAATATTGGGTACATGGTGATTTTGGGTTTGACAATGTGATATCTGATGGGCAGCAGATTACGGGTGTCTTGGATTGGGCGGAATTGCTGCTAGGAGATTATGTGTACGATGTTGCCTATTTGGAGTTTTGGTCTGAGAATATTTGCTACAAACAGCAATGGCAGCACTGGGCAAAAGATAGAGAAATAGATCTCTCACGTTGCTATTTTGAAGAGCGACTGCGTTGTTACATGCTCCATATCGGGTTAAAGGGTTTAGCGATCGCAGCAATTCGGAACGATCCAGAAGATTACGTTCAAGTGAGAGCAAGAATTCAACAAATCCTGGATGCCGAGTACTTCACACTCTTCTAGGAGCACAGATTAAATAAAACCGGAGTAAATGATAGGCTGGAGAGGTTCAGATTGACTTGGTGAATCAATGCTGCCCTATCCACCTGAAGTGGAACAACAAATGCAACGCTTCTACCAGTCGTTGTCGGAGAAAGACCGACGATATGCAGCCATCGAAGCCGTGAAATTAGGGCGAGGTGGATTGAGCTATATCAGCCAACTCTTCGGCTGTGATGACGAAGCGATGCAATTGGGCAAGCGAGAACTTCAGGATGACACTCGGTTGCATCAAAGCCGCGTTCGCCGTGCCGGAGGTGGGCGTAAATCAGCCTTCCAAACGCACCCTGGATTGGATGAGACTTTTCTAAAGGTGATTGCCCAACACACAGCAGGGTCGCCGATGAGCGAAACGATCAAGTGGACGCATCTGACTCGTCAAGAGATTGCCCAGTTAATGCAAGCAGAAGGCATTTCGATTTGTGTGACCGTGGTGGATCAACTTTTAGAAAAGCACCACTATCGCAAACGCAAAGCGCAGAAAAGATTAGCGACCGGAGAACATCCTGAGCGCAATGCTCAGTTTGAGAACATTGAAGCGATGCGTTCGCGCTATGAAGCAGCAGGCAATCCAGTGTTGAGCATGGATACAAAAAAAGAGAACTAATTGGGCAACTCTATCATGCGGGTCGAGTTTATACCCAGGATGAAGCCATTGCTGTATTTGATCAAGATTGGAAGTCACTTGCGACGGGTGTTGCCATTCCCCATGGGTTGTATGACCTCCAACGCAATACAGGCGGTTGTGTCGCAGAAATGATAAGGTGTGGAAGCTCAATTTTCCCTGACCTTGCTCTAAATGACGGCTGATTCTTTGTTCAAATGGCGGCACTTCTTGCCTGACATCATCTTGCTGAATGTGCGCTGGTATTGTCGTTATTCCTTGAGCTGTAGCTTCGCTTCCCTGAAGGGTGCGAGACCTAGAGGAGAGGATGGCGGAGCGCGGAGTCGCTGTGGACCATTCCACTATCAACCGCTGGGTGCTGAAATTTGCCCCAGAACTCGACAAACGCATCCGTAGGTTCTTGAATCCCACGCATGATTCGTGGAGAGTCGATGAAACGTACATCGAAATCAAAGGGGAGTGGAAATACCTTTACCGAGCGGTGGATTTTGAGGGGAACACCCTGGACTTCATGCTGAGTGCGAAGCGAGACGGGAAAGCAGCGGCACGATTTTTCCGTAAAGTGTTGCAAGCCAAGCACACTCAAACTCCACGAGTGATCACCGTCGATAAGAATGCTGCCTATCCCGTCGCGATGAATGAATTAAAGGAAGATAAAACGTTAAAAGCCGAGACCGAATTACGGCAAAGCAAATATTTGAACAACATGATTGAGCAAGACCATCGCAACGTAAAACGGATTGTGAAGCCGATGATGGGATTTCAATCGTTTAATACAGCAAGAAAGACATTGCGAGGAATTGAAGCCATGAATATGATTCGCAAAGGGCAAGTGAAAGGGATTAGCCGAGGGAACACTGTATCTCAAGTAGAATTATCAATAAAATCTTTGGAGTAATTGCTTGAAGCAATACGAATAAGACCACCTTGTTTGTCACCTTAAAGTCTTTGCGACACAACCCGGTTGATTACGCAAGCCACTCTGTCCCTGCTGGTTGAGCCAAATTCAATACAAGGGAATGGCACGCTTTTTGTAAACTAAACTGACCATCATCAAGTTATGGTTTTGCCACTGAGTTCGGTCAAGCACAATCTGAAGCCTTTGTTCGCATCGAATGTGGCGTTTGATCCACTGCTTGATGATGGGAAACCAAATTGCTTGTGGAGTCAGTTGAGATAAGTCTAAGAACCGTTGCAGCCTGCGCCGCCGACTCTCGAACAGAATCGGTTGTGGAAACAGCGTCGCTAAACGCTCGACAGTAATGCATCGCTCTTGTTGCAACAGTTCCATTAATATCTCTAGCGTGACGAATTGCGTTGGGGTGAGTTGAGATTGCAAACAGGCTTGATGAAATGAAGGCAACATTTTTCGATTAACGGGGTGAATCACTTGGTTTCACCCTATTTTTTCGGCTTTTGTCGCTGCCATTCAGTATCTCATCAAGCTTTCATGCTCGTTGTCACCCCTTGAAGAAACAGAGGCAACTTACATGCCAAGGAGCGACATCAAAGCATCCTGCCACCCAGGAGACTGGCTCTGCACTTGCGGCTGTTTTTTGCGAATTTCATCAATGTTCCAACCCGTGAGACGTGCGAGGGTTTGCGCTTGTTCTTCAAACCGTTGACGGAGCGATCGCTGATATCGTCTTCCCGCAGCACAGTTAGTCTCGCCTTGGAAAGGATGCCGCAAAACGTACCGTCCCTGAAAAGTTTCTTGATTGTTAGTATCCTGGAACATCAAATCTTCTGGGAACTTATCACGGGTATAGCGCACATGCAAGCGGGTGATGAACACGTCAGAGTTAAACACTGGACGACGGAAACCACGCGGCATCGTGACAGGTTCAGAACGATTGAGCCAAAACACGCCCGCCTGTTTCAACTCTTCAGAGCTTAAAGGCTCCGCCGAGCAGGGGTCGCAATTGCTCATATTCCAGGCATATTCCAGAAACGCTACTTTTCGATCTTCGCGATCGTAGCTTTTCTCAAACATCGATTTGTAGAAGCGACTAAACTCATCCTTCACAAACAGGGGCACTTCTGCATCCGAGGGAACCTTGACAGTCCGGTAATTGGTCACTTCCGCCTGACCTTTGGGCGACAGGATGTAAACGATTAAATCTTGAGCCGTTTGAGCATTGATCATTCCTAATCGAATCGGCAACATAAATCGAGGCGAATCGTAAGTGATTTGCAAGGGGCGCAAGGATTGAAATCCCGCTTTATCAAACTCGTCTAAGTTCACCTTTGCAACGAAGAATTTGAGTTTCTGACGAATGTAGGGCTTCAAGAGCTGTTTTGCTCCCCGTGGGATCTTGTAGCCATTTTCCACCAGCCAGGTTTCCAATCCGCTTGATTCTTTTGCACTCAAAACTAGAATGTCGTATTCCCCAACGGTGAATTTTGCTTCGACCGTGACTCCCAAAGATTCTTGGCGTTTCCTGGCTGCATTTCCTGTGGGAGCCACCGCAGCCGAGGGCAGCGCCGGAGAGAAGACTCGATCGTCCATTGGCGCACAGGGATCTGGATCAAAATATTCAACCAATCGAGGCGCACTGAAGGCATCTAGTCTTTCAATAATTTTTGGATCGCTCACTTTGACTTGCTCCTTCTGCAAGACAGTGGGAACGGGAACGACGATCGCAAAGTCTTTCACCTCTCCTTGATAGTCATTTGCCATCGTTAGAACGGTTCGATCACCATTACGAGCGATCGCGACCTGAGACGCCTGGTTATAAAGTTTTGCATCTGCTTTTGCCACATAAAACCCACAAAAAGCCCAGGCTTTTGGCACGAAGATGAAACAACTCAAACTAATCACTAGAAATGCAAATAAAACACGAAATATTTTCATACCCACTTTCCTAGATGGATAAAGGTTCTGTAGTCGTTGCACGCTGTTCCCAAGAAAAGCGAGAATCCGGGAAAATTCGATCGATAACCATGCTCAGAGGAGCCAATGCAAAGAGCGCCCAGAACACTGCCGTTGAGATAAAAAATTGATTTCGCAAAATGAATGTGAGCATCGCGATCGCAACTGCCCAGATGACTCGCCCAATCTGAGCATTTGGAATCGTCCGTGGATCTGTAATCATAAACAGCGCGAACATCAACAGCGATCCGCTCATCAGTCGATGCCCCCAAACATCCCAAGTCCAACCCAGGTAAACATTCCGAATCGCTTCTAATCCACCATATGCAGCAAGAAACGCGATCGTGGTATCCCATCTACCCACGCGCTTGAGTACCAATCCCCCTGTTGCTAAAAACAGCACCGCATACCAACCCTCTTCTCCCCACTGTCCCGGAGAAACCCACGCATCCGAAGTCAAGAGCAACGCGGTAATGATGCCAAAATTCCCTGGATTAAACAAATGCTTCTCACCCACCCGCAGCACAAACTTACTCCCAATGGCTGCACAGCAAGCTAGGACGATCGTGGTGTAATGATCGGCTCTCAACAATACACTCATGCCTAGAGCGGTAATCAACGCACTGGGAAGCGATTGCGTAAAGGGTTGGTCTGTGGTTCGAGCCAGGAACCACTGTGCTCCGACGCAAGTGGCGAGCGCAGTGGCGATCATGTCGAGATGCAAGGTCCAATCTCGCATGATCATGCCCACCAGCAAGAACAGCGACAGAAACAAAATTTGATACATTCGAGCGTCTTGAAACATGGGGCGATTCATCCACGTCAGTGCGATCGCACCCATTATCTGACTCTCTGAAGAATAAAGAGGATGACGTTACAAATTAAGAAACAAGAGCACGAAAGTTGTTGAACCGAGGAAGCCATCCAATCCTTAACGTTCGCGAGTAGATAGCATTCTGACGGAATAAAGGCTGCCTGTCTATTGAATTGAGCGGAGAAAGGTCAATCTTCCCGCAATGGAACTATTCGTATGAATTCAGCTTATCTATCAGGAACTTGTCAGATTCTGCCGATTATTCCCTACTCTGCTATGAAAATGTTGCAGTCAGGCATAGTATGGTGCTCTAGACTTAAATTGATTTAGTTGCAGATTAGGATCAGATTGATGTCAACTCGTTTTCGTTTGATCACAATTCCCGTTAGTCACTATTGTGAGAAGGCGCGTTGGGCCTTGGAATACTTACAGATTCCCTTTCAAGAATTTGCACACATGCCGCCATTCCATCAGATCGCTGTAAAGAAATATGGTGGAACTACATTACCTATTTTAGTTACAGATACACAAACCATCTGTGACTCGACAGGAATCCTGCGGTATTTAGATACTCTCCAATCTGGAAAACTGTATCCTTCTGAGTCTGAACTCCAGGCACTCACCATAGAACTAGAAACGTTATTCAATGAGAACTTAGGGGTAAATACTCGTCGCTGGGGCTACTCAACGATTCTTACCCCAGAGCTGATTTATCCAAAATGGACTCAAGGCGTACCTACCTGGCAAAAGCCTCTGTTTCCGATCATTTTTCCACAGGTGAAGTCGATTGTGCAGAAACGATTTCAAATTACGAAAACATCAGCGCGAGAAGCATATCGAGAAATCGAGGGAGTATTTGATCGCGTAAGCCAAATTTTAGGCGACGGCCGTAAATATTTATTAGGCGATCAATTTTCGGCGATCGACCTAACATTTGCCGCCTTAGCCGCGCCCATTCTCCAACCACCAGAGCATCACATTCCACCTTCACCGATTGAGGTAGCTCCAATTCAGGTTCAAGATGATATTCGGGCTTGTCGAGCTACCCGTGCAGGGGAGTTCGGCTTGCGTCTCTATCGAGAACATCGTCATTATGGCATTGTCAACTTAACCGATGACAATCAAAATTAGACACAATAATTTCTCGATCGCAGTCATCGCTCCAGTTTACGCAGCATCTTTCACACAGGTGATTTCCCACCAATCCTCAAAGCGTTGGCGCATCTGTTCTCGATATCGTTTTGCACTCAGGTCATGTTGCTTCGGGTGAAAGTGGGATCGAATCGGGTCAAAGGCTGAGACAAATCGTTGCGCTTGTCCTGGAGACTTGAAGCGGTGCATTCGTCGTTCTCGTACCCGGGTCGGTTGATGCGAATTTTCTGCCCGATTATTCAACCCTTTGTGTTGTCGGTGTTCTACGCTCGGCATCACCTGTTTCTTTGCCGCTTCGTAACTCTTCAGCTTGTCGGTGACTATCACCCGTGGCACAAACCCTTGTTTCTTCAGCAGCTTACGGAAAAATCGCTTCGCTGCCTCGGTGTCTCGATGGCGTTGTAGTAAGACATCTAGCACGTTCCCTTCACTGTCTACTGCTCGCCACAGATAGTATTGCTGCTTCTTGATTGTGACGATCATTTCGTCAAGATGCCATTTGTCAGTGATATGGGGACGCTTGCGCCGCACCTGATTCGCGTATTGCTGTCCGAATTTCTGGCACCATTCCCGAATCGATTCGTACGTCACCTCAATGCCGCGTTGGCTTCGCCACGCTGAAAGCGACCAACATCATCTTCTCGATATCTCGGTAGCTGAGGGGGAAGGTGTAATACAACCAGACACAGTAACTGATGATTTCGCCGGGAAAGCGATGACAGGAGTACATGAGAAGAGGTGATCCGAGTTAAATCAGTACGATTATTCTACATTCGGGTTAAGTTGATAATACCGCAGCGAGTTACTTCTCCTAATACAGTCAGCTAACAACCAAGCTTACCTGCTATAGGAAGGAGTCGGGGCACGAGCAGATTGTAGGGGGCTAGGTGCAGCCTCTTGTTCTGCCTCATGCTAATCTTTTTAATCTTTAACTGAACCATCGTTGAACATCAATCGCCTGCAACATGAGTTCGACAGCTAGAGCAGCTAAAATCAGGTCTATCATATGCTTGCAGCTTTTATGGATTTGAGCAGGGTGAGTGAGAATCTTATCCTTGATGCGCAAGCATCGTCTTCAAATATTCAATGGCAGCTTCCTCAGCAGCTTCACGGTGGATCACTGCCGCTGAACGAAGCGATCGATAAATTTCGATACACCGTTCCAATGCGACATAACAACTCTTCCGGTTGTGCAAAGCGACAGTGCTTTCAAGGGCTTTAGCTAGAGTAGGTGCAAGCTGCTCAATTCTCCGAACACCAATCGGTTTGCACCCTGCTCGCAATAGTCCTAGAGGACCGAGAACCGTGCTACGCAAGTATGAAATGAAGTCTAGGGCCTCAAACAATTCTCCTCGCGCAATTTTGCCAGTTCCATAGTGAATCCATATCCAAAAGCGATCCTCGATCCACTGCTCATCGAGTAAGGGATATCTGCCAGTGCTGGAAGCATAAGACTTTGATAGACGATTGTCGCGCTCCCAGAGAACAACTGGCTCATCAACTCGCGTTTGCACATCATTGATGGACAAAAATTTGAGATCAACATGCAGTAGCGGTGAGTCGTAAAGGCAGATCAAGACCCGTGGCTCACCGACATGCTCGCCCGTAAACGCTGCCAATAACTCTCCCAATGATGCGGCAATGCTCTGTCGCTCGGGCATAACCTGTGCGAAACTCTCATGCTCCACAGCGATGATCAAATCGAGATCGCTAAACTCGTCCATCGAGTTCTCTGCCCAAGAACCTGCTGCTGCAACACCCACAACTCGTAGGTCTGCTGCAAGACGCGGGAGGGCTCTGCTGATAAACAGTTGGTGGCTGATCAGTGCAGTCGTTGGAACTTCCATGGATAGGTTGTGAAGCGAGTTGATGTTTGATGTTATTGCCTAATGTTATTAAGCAGTACTGTTGAGACGAATTTCTTACATGAAGGCTGTGGAAAATTAAGCCTGCCTTTTATGAGAGAAATAACGGTTTAAATCTTTATTACTGACCATATAGATTGGAATAACAGCATTGAGGACAATCATTATCAAACTCCCAATCACCAGAATGGTAGAGAGTTTTGAGCCGAGCGCAAGCACCATGGCGATTAGAACGACAACCAGCAAACTACAGATGCTCACCAAAGAGCCATTTAGCCCATTTCTGCCCCTGTATAGCAAAATACATCACTGCAATTGCTACCAAGATGCGACCAATCGCCCATCTATCCCGCGCAATAATCACTAATGCAACGTCTAAGACGCAAAGCAATAGAAACAAAGCAATTAGATTATTTCGAGCGTTCAGCGCAGATTGATCGAGTTGGGTCATAGGTTTGTTAACGAGTCAGAGAGATTGGTGCTTACTGTATGATATCTGTGCAGGCATTGGTAAGCTGCTTCCTAACTTAATTCCCAGTCAGCATGAAGAATTGCAAAAAAAATTATGTACTTTTAGCGATTGTGTGAATTACTCAGCCATTTTCTATCGAGTAATTCAAGTTAGACCCCTGGGTGTCAAACGATAGACAATGATTTTAGCAAAGCGTTTAGGCGGTAGGCCGGTATAGAGGTTGATATCATGGCTAGATCCGAAACTAATTTATCTGAAGTTTGGCTGCCCTTACCTGTCGCAGAGTGGCAAGACACGAATGAAACGCTCCATCTGTGGACTCAGATTATTGGCAAGATTCGATTAGCCCTCGCTCCTAAAGTCAATCATTGGTGGCATTCAACTCTCTACGTCACGCCACGCGGACTCACCACTTCAGCAATTCCCTATGGAACTCGGACTTTTCAAATCACCTTTGATTTTCTCAATCATCAATTGGTGATTGAAACCAGTGATGGAGTGACCAAAACGATCTTACTGATGCCTCGCTCTGTCGCTGATTTTTATCAAGCAGTGATGAGTACTCTAAAAGACATTGCAATTGAGGTGAAAATTTGGACAACACCTCAGGAAGTTACCGATCCCATTCCCTTCCAACAAGATATCCAACATGCTGCTTATGATCGTGAATGTGCTCAACGGTTCTGGCGAATTCTCGTGCAGTGCGATCGCCTGCTCACGCTTTTTCGTGCTCGTTATGCGGGAAAGTGTAGTCCGGTGCATTTCTTCTGGGGTAGTTTTGATCTGGCAGTGACACGCTTCTCCGGACGACGTGCGCCAGATCATCCGGGAGGTGTTCCAGGAATGGCAGATTGGGTGACGCGAGAGGCTTACTCCCATGAGGTGAGCAGTTGCGGGTTCTGGTTTGGCAAAGGCGCAATCGAAGCGTTGTTCTATGCCTACGCCTATCCAGTCCCCGAAGGTTTCAAAGACTACCTAGTGCAACCCCAGGAGGCATTCTTTAGTTCAGAGATGCAAGAGTTCGTGTTGCCCTATGAAGCAGTAAGGCAGGCAAGCGATCCAGACGCAATGGTGCTAGCATTTCTGCAAACCACTTACGAAGCAGCAGCGAATTTAGGACATTGGGATCGCGCTGCCTTAGAATACATTCCGGTGCTCAAAAGTTAAATTTTTCATGCGTTGAATTCATGACCAAGTTTGTGGTTCACCAGTTAGGCAAGCGCGTAGCCTATTGAACTTAGCACTACAAAACTCACCAGGCCTACTCAAGTCATTGCAAAGATCAAACAGATTTCGTTATCAGCAGGTCTTGTCAGATAGAGATCTCTAGCCTTAGGCAGGTGTCTCTTCGGAAGCAACCCTGATGCAAGATGGAAGTTCAGGTGGATGATTTCACAATGGCTTCGCTACGCTGTAGGCAAACAACCGTCAGGTGCCGAAATTTGCCCCAGAGCTTGATAAGCGCATTTGATTGTTCTTGAGTGAGAGTTGAAGAGACGTACATCGAGGTGAAAGGAGCGTGGAAATACTTGTATCGAGTGGTGGATTCGGAGGGGAACACACTCGACTTTATGCTGAGTGCGAATCGGGATGGAAAAGCTGCTGCACGCTTTTTCTGGTTGTGTCACAAAGCCTCAAAGTGGCAAACGAACGGGTCTCGTTCGTATTGCTTTAAGCCATCACTCTAAAGAGTTTACTGATGAATCTTGCTTGAGATACACTATTCCCTTGATTGATCGCTTTCACCTGCTCTTTGCAAATCATAGCCATTGCCTCTATGCTGCTCAAAGTTCTTCTTGCTGTGTTGAAGGATCAGAAATTCCCATCATCGGTTTTACAATCCGCTTCACGACAAATCTCTAGGCTTGTGCTTGCTTTCGTACTAGGTTGGTTAGCATTGATCGGGCAGCACCAGCACTCATAGGTTGTCTAGATTCAGCCATACTCTAACAAGTCTCTGTATTTCAATCAGACTGCTAGTTTCACCTTCTGAGTTTCTAAGCCTTGCTACTGTGCATCAAGTGCAGCAATTATCCGTTTGAAAGCTTGCTGCATAACTTGAGCTTCCTCGTCATTAAGATATTGACCGAAATATTCAGCAATGCAATCCGAGTAAACCGCCCAGATTTGTTCTTGCATTGCGAATCCTGATTCTGTTAACACGGCAAATGCGCCCCGTCGATCATTCGGACAGCGTTCTCGTCGTAATAATCCTGCCGCTTCGAGCCGATCCACCAACCGCGTCAGATTACTTCGGCTCAACAGCACTCTATCTGCCACTTCGCTCAGCCGCAATCGATGCTCAGGAGCTTCTTTGAGCGTCCACAACACGTCATACCACTCCAAGGGTGGTAACGCTGCTGCCTTAAGTTTGGCTTCAATTTGATCGAGCAGTTTGACATGAGTAGTGAGAAACAACCGCCAGGTGGAGTTGTGAAGATCGTTGAGTTTTGTCATAGGCTTCATTGTGCCAAACAGATAGTTTCATTTACAAATATTCTATAGCAGATAGTTTCATTTACAAATATTCTAGAGCAGATAGTTTCATTTGAAATTAAATATGCTATGTTTATTTTAGTTTCAAATGCAATTGTCTAGTTTCAAACAGTAGGAGAATCGAATCATGTTCCATCCTTTCAATGCACTGCTTTCATTTCAGCGATCACGTCTCGCTCATGCAATTGCGCTGACAGCAGGATTGGTCTCTCTATCGACATCGCTTGCTGTTGCAGGACAACACCCGACGGGACAATTCTTCTTCGACCACGCTCCACGCCTAGTTCGTGCGGAAACAAATGCAATTCCCATTACTTATGTGGGTGGAACGGCTTATGAGTTTACGATTGCCGTTCCTCAAGATGCAGGCGCGCCGCTACAAGCTGTTACCATCACTCAAGATGGAAATCCCAGAACTATCGAATTTAATCTCAATCAAAGTCGAGCGATCGCTGGCAATGGCACCAATATTCCACTTGAGAGCATTGGGGGGAATCAAAATACAGCAACGACGATCGCATTTGCTCAACCGATTCAACCCGGTGAAACTGTGACCGTTTCGCTCAAAAGTGATCGCAATCCAAGCTCAGAGGGTGTCTATTTATTTGGCATCACTGCTTATCCTGCGGGAGATCAAGAGCATGGGCTATTTCTAGGGCATGGTCGTGTGCAGATTTACAGTCAGGGTCGCTAGTTCGCTCGCTTGCAGTTTATTTCCGCGTCATTCAACCTGTTACTTAACCTAAGGAGAACAAAATTATGAGTTTCGATCTCAAGGCTGCTTTTGAAGACATCAAGACCCTCGTGTTGCAAGGCAAAGCAATGGAGGCATTTGAGAAGTACTACGGTGAGGATGTCGTGATGCAAGAGAACGAAACACCTGCCACGATCGGGAAAGCTGCAAATCGACAGCGGGAGTTAGAGTTCTTCTCAAAAGTGACTGAATTTCGGAGTGCGGAATTAAAGACCGTTGCATTTGGTGATGATGTAATTATTTCAGAATGGTTCGTGGACTACACACATGCGGACTGGGGCAAAGTCACGCATGATCAGGTTTCTGTTCAGCGATGGAAAGACGGCAAGGTGATTCATGAACGCTTTTATTACGGTTCTTGAACACTCGCCTTGATTGCCCGTTCGCCTCAACCTACTCTTATGGAGGTATCTTTATGGGGACATCGCTTCCTCACCTAGAACTGGTCAGCCATCCACTTTGTCCCTACGTTCAGCGGGCTGTGATTACGCTGTTAGAAAAGCAGATTCCGCACGATCGTACCTACATTGATTTGGGAAATAAGCCAGATTGGTTTCTGCAAATTTCGCCGCTCGGCAAAGTTCCGTTGCTCCGAGTTGACGATGAGGTTTTGTTTGAGTCTGCTGCCATTTGTGAGTATCTGGATGAAATCACGCCCGGTTCATTGCATCCTGCCAACCCACTAGAACGAGCGAAGCATCGAGCTTGGATTGAGTTTGGATCAAGCATTTTGAATACGATCGCAGGGTTGTACAACGCGCCTGAGCAAGAAAAATTTGAGCAGAAACGTCAAGAGCTTCTTGATCGATTCGCTCGAATTGAAAGCAATGGAATCAGTCAACCTTACTTTGCGGGTGCGGCCTTTTCTCTAGTCGATGCCGTCTATGCACCAATCTTTCGCTACTTCAATGTCTTCGAGGATGCAATCAACTTAGATTGCTTCTCCACGTTCCCAGACCTCAAACGCTGGCGGCAAGCTCTACAGGCTCGCTCTTCTGTTCAGAATGCAGTTGTCGAAGAGTATCACCAGCGCCTACTCGCATTTCTCAAACAACGCCATTCTTATCTCTCTACTCTCATCAATTAGGAGTGAGGAGCAATGAAACTATTAATTGATGGAACCTGGCATTCTAATGGGCAGCTTAAAGGCAATTCCATTGGGATCGGCTCTTTCCGATCTCACGTTTCAGCAGATGGAACCTCTGACTTCCAAGTGGAGCCGAATCGTTATCATCTTTACGTTTCGTATGCTTGTCCGTTTGCTCATCGCACGATTCTCGTCCGGCAACTGAAACGGCTAGACGATGTGATTTCGATGTCGGTTCTCAGTCCCGATTGGGGAAGTCCTGACGGTTGGGTCTTTGGCGGTTGGAGCGATACGACACCGGATACCGTCAATGGTTGTACTGCTCTTCCTCATGTGTACACCAAAGCACAGCCGGACTTCACGGGTAGAGTGACGGTTCCAGTACTCTGGGATAAAAAGTTAGGGGCGATCGTCAACAACGAATCAGCTGACATCATGCGAATGCTGAACAATGAGTTTAATGCTTTCGCAGAAGCTAATATCGACCTTTATCCGGCTGCATTGAGAACCGAGATTGATCAGATCAATGCGTTTGTTGCTAGTCGGATCAATATTGGGGTGTACAATGCTGGGTTTGCAAAAACTCAAGCTCAGTATGATGAAGCGATCAACAGTCTGTTCAATGCTTTAGACGGCACTATCAACTTAATCGGGAGCATTTGAATTTAAGCAGTGTAATTCCCTTAATCGTCAGTCTCGCTCAAGTTTATGCAGCATCTTTCACACACGTGATCTCCCGCCAATCTTCAAAGCGTTGGCGCAGTTGTTCTCGATATCGTTTCGCACTCAGTTCGTGTTGCTTGGGGTGAAAGTGGGAGCGAATCGAGTCAGCGGCAGAAAGGAAATATTGGGCTTGCCCTGGAGACTTGAAGCGTCGCATTCGTCGTTCTCGCACTCGGGTCGGTTGGTGAGAGTTTTCAGCTCGGTTGTTCAATCCGATAGTGTGTCAGTCTGATGTGGGATGATATCTTGAGAGTGGTTTCAGGTGAGAATTGCTCTATGGACTGTCCGCTCTGTGGTCACATCAAACCTCATAAGCATGGCA
>JACJNW010000031.1 GCA_014695195.1 Cyanobacteria bacterium FACHB-DQ100
GTGGGATCAAAAGCCTGTCTTAATTGATTTTGGTGTAGTGAAAGCGGCGGCAACTCAAGCCGTTCATTCGGCTCAAACGCTGGTCGGAAAGCCGGGATATGCACCGATCGAACAGCTTCATAAAGGCAGCGCCGAACCGAGCAGCGATCTTTATGCGTTAGCGGTGACGATCGTTGTGCTTCTAACCGGACGAGATGCTCAATCCCTGTTTGATCCACGTGATCTCACTTGTCAATGGAAACAGTATGCAAATCCTTCTGCGCTGTTCGCTCAAGTGATCGATCGAATGTTGAGCAATCGACCGAGCGATCGTTATCATTCCGCTCGTGAAGTCTTGGATGCGCTGTCGATGGTTTCTCCAGGGGTCCTAATTCCTGCTGTGCTGCCGCAACCGACTCGATCGACGCATCAAGGAACGGTTGCACTTGCAGGAAGACATCCGCGCCGATCAACGATCGCCACAACTGGAAATTATCCTCGCCCTTGGTTTGAGGCTGCTTTTGATTTACCGTTAGCTCTAATCAAATTTACCTACAGAACGCTTAAGGCAGTGTTCCGCCTGATGTTTGGCATTGTTCGCTTTACGGTATTTGGCATCTTCAAGTTTATTTTGAAGCTGTTGTTTTGGATTCTCGCGCTGTTTAGTCTGATTTGGCTTGTGCCGCAAGTGTTTCCCTATGTCGCAAAATCAGTTCCCCGGCTTGATCAAGTCATGCCGAAACCGACAACAGTGCAGGCGATCGACTATGCAGCAGAATGTCAAAAGCTTGGCATTGATTACAGTGAGTTTATTGTTCAAGTGAACGAGGAATTCTATCGCAAGTATCCCGATCGACGCGGCAAACCGTTAAATCAAGGTCAAGCCGATCAAAAACTTCGGAGCGAATGGCATCGAATTGCTCAGAATCTCTTAAATCAGAAATCAGGTCGTAAATCTCTCAACAAAGTTGCAGAGTATTAATAAACAAGCCCCCGAAACTCTAGATTTCGAGGGCGATTTCATTAGCTGTTTGCGGCTGCGGCATCTGCCGTCTGTGGATCAGGCTTCACACCGCCCATTCTCACCTCAGAACAGAACGATGCCATACTAAACCCGCCAAACCGCTTCAAAATGCTGTGACGTAACCGTACATTCGGGCTTTCAAACCACAGCCGCTCTTTGGAATACATCGTGTCATATTCCGTAATTAGCGTTAATTCGTTGTTTTCAGCCATTTCATAGCGTCCTGCAACCGGAGCCTTCTCTGCATATCCCATTTCTCTAAGAAGTTTGCCCTGCATCGGGTTTTCTGGATCGGCGATCGGCACAAGAACGGTCGATCCAGCGTGCTTTTCTTCGTCCCATTCCATCGTGCCGTCCCAAGTCACACGCGCTCCGCATAATGCCGTCGCTGGATCAACTTCATACATTTGGCAAAGCGCTAGGACTGCCGGGTCAGCTTTATCTAAAAGTTCGATCTCGATCGTGGATTTTCCACCCTCCTGCTGCTTAAACGCGAGATGGTGGCTGGTTCGCATTGACGACCATTTTCCCGCGCTTTGTTCAAAAAACTCAACAATGTCCATGAATCGATCCTATGGCTGGTTTTTATTCACTTTCCTATTCTAAAAGGTTCAGCCGCGTGAAAAATCGAACAGGATGTTAAGTTGAAGATCCGACCGCCAAACAGGAGCGCCCGATGCAAACGCAAATGAAGCGAGTGTCCCCCGAAGAATATCTAGAGCTTGAGCGCAAAGCCGAGTTTCGCAGCGAGTACCGCAATGGAGAAATGAGCCCGATGACCGGAGGAACAGCCAACCACAACACAATCTTTATTAACTGGTGCGCCTTGCTTAAATCTCAGCTACGCGGAAAGAACGCTAAAGTTTTCGGGGGCGATCTACGGCTCTGGATTCCTGACTATCAACTGTATACCTATCCAGATGTGATGGTGATAGAAGGAGCGCCAATCTTTCTCGACGATCGTAAAGATACCGTGACAAATCCCACCTTGATTATAGAAGTGTTATCGAAATCAACAGAAGAGTATGATCGTTCCGCTAAATTCAAGATGTATCGATCGATTCCTCAGTTTCAAGAGTATGTGTTGATCAATCAGTATCAGGTTGAAGTCGAACACTATACAAAGACTGCTGAGGGCTGGTTGTTACGCGAGTATGGAGCCGATACAGAATCAATTTTGCTGAAATCCTTTGGAGTTGAAGTCGCGATCACAGACCTTTACGAAGGCGTAGCCTTCGAACCCAAAAGCTAGTTTGCTTTTTTCTCCTTCCACGGCGCGAAGAAAGGCAGCAGCAACAATCCGGGTAACGCCAAAATCGCAGTCAGCAGAAAGAATGCTGTCCAGCCCATTGACTGTGCCCACTGTCCGGCAGGTGCAACCAAAATATCGCGACTAAATGCAGCTAAGCTCGATAACAATGCGTATTGAGTTGCAGAGAGTCCAGGATTACATAAACCCATTAGAAACGCCACAAACGCGGCTGATTCTAATCCCGCACAAAAGTTTTCTAAGTTAATTGCCAGAATCATCAAGGGGAAATTTTTTCCAACCTCGGCAAGCAGAACATAAAGCAAATTTCCACTCGCTTGCAGCACCGCAAAAAACCAGAGCGATCGATTCACTCCCATCCGCGTCATAATTGCCCCACCTGCTAGCGTCCCCACAATCACCGCAACAATACTCAATGCTCTCGGCGTGGCTAAATCTTCCGGGCTAAACTTTAAGCCTTTATCCAGTAGAAACGGTGTGGCAACGTTTCGCAGCAGTGAATCTCCGAGCCGATACACCACAATAAACGCAAGAATTGCGATCGCTCGTCCGGCTCCGTTGCGCCCAATAAAATCCTGAAATGGCAATACTACTGATTCTTTTAGCGTCTCAGGCGGTCGAATTTGCGTCGTCGGCTCTGGCGCAATGAGTGAACTAATCACACCGATTGACATCAATAACGCCATAATCACATACACCCACCGCCAAGGCATGACTCCCGCTAGATAAAATGTCACCGCTCCAGCAACTAAAATCGCCAACCGATAGCCAAGCAAAAACACCGAAGCCCCTGCACCCCGTTCGTATTCTTGCAAAACCTCGGTTCGATAGGCATCTGCGACAATATCTTGACTCGCGCTAAAAAATGCCACCACCAAAGCAGCTAAGAAAAACGGGCTAACCGAAAGCGCCCGTATGGTCTGCCAAAACTCGCAAAAGCCTTTGAATACTGTTTGATTTCGACAGACATCTACCGAATTAACCGCGACTTGCTGAAGTTGGCTTGTGTCTTGAAATGCCATCCAGCCGATCGCGAGTAGCAAAATAACCTGACTCACAATCAGCCAGCCGCGTCTGCGTCCAAGCAGCGGGGGCACAAAGCGATCGAGAAACGGCGACCACAAGAATTTCAGCGAATAGGGGATTGCTGCAACGCTAAAGGCTGCAATCACCTTCAGATCGACTCCTTCTTTACTTAACCAAGCCTGAAGCGGATCTTTTCCGGTTAAGTAAAACGGCAAACCAGATGAGAAGCCGAGCAAAATCAGAGCCGCCATTTTTCGACTCTGAAAGACTCTGAGATAGGGTTGAATATTCACGGGGATGAAGCGCCGAATCGAGAACGTTAGCCATCATCGCACAGACAGCGCGATTTGAATTTTTCGATCGCACAACCTCTAAGATTGTTCCGTCATTGATCTTCGTTCAACAAATCAATATGGCAAATGTTGAATTTACCCGATGCCGTAGAGACGCAATTAATCGCGTCTCTACCATTCACGCATTGATCCGTAATCTAACAAAATTGGAAAAAACGGGAACATCAAATCGCAACGTCCCCCATTTATTTGTTCATTCCAGAATTTGGTTAGTTTAGATTTTCCCGTAACCGCGCCAAACACCAACTAGAACTCCTTGAATCTCAACTTCCGAAGCAGGAACCTCGGTCATTGGATACAGCTCACGATTGGGATTGCCGGGTTTGAGAATGACTTTATTGCCTTTGCGCTCAAAATATTTCAGCGTGGACTTACCTTGATGGTGTGCTGCGACGATCGTGTCATTTTTGACCGTTTTCGGATCACTGACGGGCTGCAAAATCACAATATCGCCGTCATCAATAAGGGCATCAATCATGCTGTGACCGCGGACTTTCAGCGCAAAATGATTCGGCTTCAGCAGCAAATTCGACAAATCGAGGTACTCAACTTCGACATCTGGGAAGGTTTCTACCAAGCTCGTTGCCGCGATCGCGCCCCGAATGGGAACTCCCTGAGGTAGCGGATTAAGAATGCGAATTGTACGGGCTTGTCCCTCTGTCCAGCCGATGTAGCCCTTGTTGCGGAGATGCTCTAAGCGGCTTTGAACCGGAGCCGGAGACTTGAGATTCATCGCGGTCATCATTTGCCGAATCGATGGAGCGTGTTGGTGGTCGCGGATGTATTCGACCAGCCAGTCGTAAAGTTGTTGTTGGGCTTCGGTAAGGGGTTCCATAAACTCCTACAGAGATGACGAAGAACTAAAGTATTTTAGAACACTTGTATCACGAATTTGCACACTCGTCTAGTAAATTTGTTTATTATTTTAAGAACATTTGTATCTTTAATTCTGTCATTTGTCGAGCGATCGCGAGTTGTAGAATTAGGAACGTTAATGAAATCCTAAATTTAGATATGACAGCTACTCGCGAAACCAAGCCTAGTTTGACTTCCCGGATTGTCAACGGCATTTTATCGATTCCGCCTGTGTTTAATTTGGCGAGGGTTCGCGCTCGAAACATGATGATGAAACGCGCAGAATCAATTGGAGTTCCTTGGACAAAGATTGTTGCCGATTTGCAAGCGCGAGATTGGTCAAAAGAATTTGAAAGAGTTAATAATCCGGAGTTGAAATATCCCGAATATTATTTGCGTCCGTTTCATGCGTATGAAGCCGGGAATTTAGGGTGGGAACCTGCAACGGAAGTGGAAGTTGCAGCGTATGCGGTTCATGCTCGAATTTGGCAAGATGCTGGCAAAGATGGCGATCGCCGATTGCGGCAGAGTTATCACGATGTTTTGAAAGCTGAGATTTCAACTGCACCCAAAGATATTATTGACTTCGGGTGCAGTGTGGGAATGAGCACCGTGGCGCTGCAAGAAACGTTTCCGGGTTCAACGGTGACAGGAGTGGATCTTTCGCCCCATTTTTTAGCCGTGGCTGAGTACCGTGTCGGAAATCGTCCCGATGTCCATTGGCGACATGCTGCGGCTGAATCGACGGATTTACCGGCGGGTTCGTATGATTTAGTTTCGGCTTGCTTGCTGTTTCATGAATTGCCCCAGGATGCGGCGATCGCGATTCTTCAAGAAGCAAGAAGATTGCTGCGTCCGGGCGGTCATCTTGCGATTATGGATATGAATCCGCGCTCTGAAGTTTATGCAAAAATGCCGCCGTATATCCTGACCTTACTGAAAAGTACAGAGCCGTATTTGGATCAGTATTTTGCGTTGGATTTGGAGGGGGCGATCGTACAGGCAGGATTTGCTCAACCGTCACTCACTTGCAATTCCCCGCGTCATCGTACTTTGATCGCTCAAGCGTGTTAATCGATGCAGCTTTGGATTGATACGTTTTCTTACCGCAATCGACTACGGAGATTACCCCCGCAACAGAAGGTGCTGTTTGCGGGGATTGTTCTACTTTTTGCATTGATTACTCGCCCGATCGTTCAGTGTGCAATCGCGCTATGGATGAGCGTATGGATTGTGAATTATGCCGGAATTCCGAGCAAGATTTACGGCCGAATGTTGAGTGTCGCGATCGCGTTTTGGTTTACAAGTATTCCTGCATTGTTGATTGCTGGTGTTGCTTTATCTGAACGGTCAAGAATTCAGACAGATGTGTTATCGGGTTTCTCAATTGGTTCACATTACCTGTATCTGAGTCAGCAAGGGATGTTACAAGCAGGGTTGATTTTTACGCGCACGATCGCAACAGTTTCGTCCTTATATTTCCTATTATTAACAACTCCCCTTTCAGAGATATTAAAGGTAATGCGTCAAGCAAGATGCCCGGAAATATTAACTGAATTATTATTACTGATGTATCGATTTATTTTTATTTTGCTGTCTACTGCAAATCAACTTTGGATGGCTCAACATTCACGAAATGGATACTGCACCTATCAACGCTGGTTTTATAGTTTGAGCCTTTTGGTGAGCCAACTTTTTCGTAAGACAATGGAAAACTATCAGCAATTTGTTTTATCAACGGCTGCAAGAGGCTTTAATGGGACATTTCGAGTTTGGTCGCCGCAGCAATATCAACCTTCACGACGATATACGATCGAAGCTGGTTTCGGCTGCTTTCTGCTTTTACTGAGCCTATGCTTTTAGAATTTCGCGAGATTGACTATACATATTCAGGTGTAACAGAGCCTGCAATTCGAGGCTTAACGCTGCAAATTCCGAGCGCAAAACGAATTGCTTTAATCGGTCAAAACGGCTGCGGCAAAACGACCTTATTTCTACTAGCAAATGGGCTATATCAACCGCAGAATGGCGAAATTTATTGGCAAGGAGAACGGCTGAAATACGATCGACGATCATTAATTAACTTACGGCAAAAAGTTGGCTTAGTCTTCCAAAACCCCGAACAGCAAGTCATCGCTTCAACCGTAATTGAAGATATTTCCTACGGTTTATGTAATTTAGGTTGGAAAGATTCACAAATTGAAAGCGCGATCGCTCCGGTGCTCAATGAATTCGGTTTAACTGAATTCGCAAATCGCCCAATTCACCAGCTAAGTTTAGGGCAAAAAAAGCGCGTTTCTCTTGCAGGTGTAATGGTTTTGCAGCCTGAATTACTGCTGCTGGATGAGCCAACCGCTTATCTCGATCCGCTCCATACTCGCGCCCTTGCTCAAAGCTTAGAAAACATTCACGCAGCAGGAACCACGATCGTTATGGCAACTCACGATCTAGAGTGGGTGTATCGCTGGGCGGACTGGGTGATTGTACTTGATCAAGGGACATTGGCCCTTGAAGGAACACCCGAAGCTGTGTTTGCAGAAACAGAAAAACTTGAATTGCTGCAACTTGGAGTGCCGCTTACGGTGAAATTGCTTGCGTTGCTAGATACGTTAGAACAACAAGAAAGCCATTCAGTGATAGAAACGGTGCGCGCTCAATTGCTTGGTTCTAGAAAATCCCGAATTAAGTGATTAGAGTTCCTTAATTCAGGATCCCTAGATTGTTCAAACCCTATTTTTGATTTGAGCCAGTGTGTTTCGATAGCCTTCCGCATCGCCTTTTTGTAGATATAAATCGGCTGCTCGTTGCAGATCCGCGATCGCGCTCTGCCGATTCCCCATCCGCTTTAGCAAAACACCTCGGTGATAAAACGCTTGCGCTCGGCTCGAATCCAGGCTAATCGCTTGGCTAAAATCCGCGATCGCACCCTGCAAATCTCCGGTCTTCATTCTCGCTTCGCCGCGATTTTCGTAAGCATCTGGATTGCTGCTATCGGCATCTACAGCAGCACTGAAATCTTGAGTTGCTCCAGAGCGATCGCCCAGTTTCGCTCTCAATTCTGCCCGTTGAGATAGCGCTGCTGCAAAATTCGGCTGAATTTGCACCGCCTGAGAATAATCGGCGATCGCGCCTTGTTTATCGCCACTTGCTGCCCGCACATCTCCCCGGCTCTTCATTGCCGGAGCAAAGTTTGGATCGAGCTTTAACGCTTGGTTGTAGTCTGCGATCGCGCCTTCGGAATTGCTGAGCGCAGCGCGAATCATGCCACGCTGATGGAAGAAAGCCGCCTGATTTGGATTGAGCGTGGTGAGTTTGGTTAAGTCCGCTTCAGCCGCTTCCAGAAAGCCGAGTTTTGCATTCACCTGAGCGCGGTTGTAGTAGGCATCGGCTAACATCGGTTTGAGCCGGATTGCTTGAGAAAAATCTGCGATCGCGCTGTCTGAGTCTCCGATTTCATGCTGAATGGTGCCGCGGGCAACAAAGGCTTCAGCAGAATTCGGCTGCAACTTAATCGCTTCGTTTAGATCAGTCAGTGCCGCTTGACGATCGCCCTTGCGTAACTTGACAAAGCCCCGATTTACCAAAGCAGGCGCAAACTTCGGCGCAACTCGTAACGCCTGGTCAAAATCCGCGATCGCTTCATCCCAGCTTTGCAGTTGAGTCCGAATATACCCGCGATTCACGTAAGCAGTGGCTAAGTTGGGATTGAGCTGGATGGCTTGATTTAAGTCCGCGAGTGCAGCATCGGTTTCTCCCAAGCTAAATCGCGTACTACCCCGATGCGCGTAGATCATCGCATCGGTCGGATTCATCCCTGCAGCTTGGTCGAGGTCTTGAATTGCGCCTTGATGATCGCCAAGCTGCGATCGCACTGCCCCCCGACTCACATAAGGACTACTCCAGCTTGGATTTAGTCGAATTGCCTGATTGTAAGACTCTAGCGCATCACGATATTTGGCATCGCGGGCGCGATTTTCGCCCTGGCTGAAAAAGTTTTTGGCTTGCTGAATTTGCTCTGCTGCCTCCGGAGTCAGCTTTGGCATATCAGGTTTGGCATCTTGAGCCAATGCAGGAACGGCAGCAAGCCCGATCGCGGCAATTGCGGCGGTGAGATGACACGAAGAACGACGGATAAAACGCATAGTTTGAAACCTGCTTCTCGCGGAGTAAGGTTTTTCCTAGCCTTCCCCAGAAGCAGGTTTTAAATTACACAGCACAATCGGAATTTACGGATGCGGTTTGCTAAGTTGGGATTAATTCTCCGGGTCTGAGCTTCGCCCACTTTCCTTTTTCCTCTTTGAAGCTGAGGCAACCGACGACATCCCACTCCATTTCGATGTGATCCCCGCGATCGCGAATATTGACATTGATCGTCGGTTCAATCGCCTCAAAATTGGGGGTTTCGGTCAAATGAGGCTGTTCGTGCTGAGTTTCGACCGCATTGTAGGTAGTGCAGCGATCGACATAATGGCAGTTTACGCAAATACACATGGTTTCCAGTTCCTCTGCATCACAATAGAGGGGTGGGTTGCTTGCTTTTCTGCTACTCTAGCTCAGGCACACTCAATTGATCACCCCAAATAGGTTGATTTATGTTGCGCTCGAACGGTGGAAAGCTTTTCTCCGACTCGGTTTTTTTGTTAAAGTACGACTTCGATCTAGGTTAGCTCCGCGTGAATTTGCAGTTAGAACATTATCGCAACGTGGCATTGGTTTCGTCGGCCCTCTCTCCGGAAACATGGCCCTTCAGTCTAAAGTGGTTGCCTAAGTCCGCGAGTCTAGTCGGCGGTACGGTACGAGATGCGCTGCTTGATCGTCATTCTGAATATCTCGATCTCGATTTTGTCCTGCCGAGTGATGCCGTTGAGACGGCACAAGCGATCGCTCGGCATTATCGCGCTGGATTTGTGGTGTTAGATGCAGAGCGCCAAATCGCCCGCGTCGTGTTTCCACAAGGGACGGCGGATTTTGCGCTTCAGGTGGGAGAAACGCTAGAAGACGACTTACGGCGACGAGATTTTACCGTGAATGCGATCGCCTACAATCCCCACACCAAAGATTTGCTCGATCCGCTGCACGGATATGAGGATTTGCAGCAAAAGCGCCTCAGAATGGTGTCGGTTGAGAACTTGTCAGAAGATCCGCTCCGCCTGCTAAGAGCTTACCGCCAAGCAGCTCAGCTTGGATTTTCGCTAGAGTCCGAAACCCAAGCCGCAATCCGCCAGCTGGCATCGAATCTGAGCAGAATTGCGGCTGAACGGGTGCAATCTGAGCTGAACTATCTCTTAGGAACGGCACGCGGCACAAGCTGGATCAAAACTGCTTGGAAAGATGGTGTGTTGCACGACTGGTTTCCGGGTGCATCGCCGGATCGCCTCGCGCAGATTGCCGCGATCGATCACGTCACTGTGCATTTGCAAGAAACCTGGACGGAGTTTTGGTCAGAACTGAGTCGGACAGTGCGTGGCACTCCTAAAGCGTCCGAAGCGAAAGGATCAGTCCGAACTTGGGTGACGATCGCGAAACTTGCGAGTCTTTTGCCTGATGATCCCGAAGCGGCTGAGGCGCAATTGTGGCGGTTGAAATACAGTCGTGCAGAAATTCAAGCGGTGTGTACTGTTTTGAAAGCGCTGCCGCAGTTGAAATCGGGAGCAGCAATCTCCGATTGGTCGCTGGCGGAGCAGTATCAATTCTTTCAAAGCGTGGGTGCGGTGTTTCCGGCGATCGCGCTGCTTGGGCTTGCGATTCAGCTTCCGATTGAAGGCGTGGCAATGCTGATCGATCGATTCCTTAATCCCGATGATCCTGTAGCACATCCGAGTCCAATTTTGACCGGACAAGATTTAATCAGTGTACTCCAAATTCCGCCGAGTCCAAAAATCGGAAAGCTTTTAGCAGCACTGCAACTCGCACGAGCCGAGGGCAAAATTGCAACTCGCCAGGAAGCGATGGAACTGGCGCAGTTATTGATTTGAAATTTAACTTCTGCGATCGGGCTTTCACGTTAAGCTGTAGTCTGGATTCCGTTAACGATTTGATTACAGCAAGAGACTAGCAAAACTTCTCAGTTATGGAATATAATCGTCAACTGTGTCTAAATTCAGCAAAGACTGTGACAAAGTAAGGGGTAAACAATGGCTAAACGCCGCAACCAGAAGAAAGAAAAAGCTCTGCGTAACCAAGCATACGCGCGTAAATTTCGTAAGCGCACGAATACGGGACGTTTTGGCAATCGGGGCAGACGATTTGATGGCAACCGCGATGAGTCTGAAGGCGATCAAGGCGAGAATCGGGTCGCTGAAGGCGCTGCGGATGTTTAGGCTTGTATGAAGCTTCGTCTGTAGCGTCGCTCGACAACTGTTCGCATTAGCTTATGAATAAGTTCACGACGGTATCCCTCGACTCAGGCAGTTGAGGGATTTTTGATGGAAGAGATGCTGTAGCGAGTATTCAGGAATTTGGGGTAAAGCTTCCAGGGCGATTCTAACCCAACTGTTTGCACTCAAACAATCTGCGTGCTATCCTAAATTCATACAGTTTGAATCCAAACAATTTAGGTAAAATAAATCTTGGAGGTCTCTATGCTGACGCTTCGCAAATCGAACGATCGTGGACACGCCAATCATGGCTGGCTGGATTCCTACCACACTTTCTCATTTGCGAACTATTACGATCCATCCCATATGGGATTTCGCAAACTGCGCGTGATTAATGAAGACCGCGTTGCCGGAGGGGGTGGCTTTGCTCCACATTCTCACCGAGATATGGAAATTATTACCTATGTGCTGGGAGGTGCATTAGAACACCAGGACAGCATGGGGAATCGCGAGGTCATTCGTCCGGGTGAAGTGCAGCGCATGACGGCTGGAACAGGAGTAACTCACAGCGAATACAACGCTTCTAAAACCGATCCGGTTCATCTTCTGCAAATCTGGGTGTTACCGGAACGATCGAGCTTAACCCCTGGATATGAGCAAAAGTTCTATCCCCCTGAAGAAAAGCGCGGACAACTGCGACTAATTGCCTCACGCGATGGGCGGAATGGTTCCGTAACCGTGCATCAAGATCTAAATTTGTACGCAACGGTCTTAAGCAACGGTGAGAAATTGACACATCCGATCGCGCCTGATCGCCATCTTTGGGTGCAAATTGCGCGGGGATCTGCGATCGTGAACGGCGAAGTGCTGACGGATGGAGACGCAGTAGCGATCGCAGCGGAACCGACGTTAGAGCTAATCGGACAAGAGGATGCTGAAATCCTAGTGTTTGATTTGGCTTAATCGTTTGCAGCATCCCCTAAAAATGACGATCGCCCGAATTCGATTTGCTACTCATCGGGCGATCGTATATCTCTTGTAAAGACAGCTCAGAGGACTATCCTACGTTGTCGAATGCAGAGTCGTATCCCATCTACAAACTGCGCTGGAACTCCTCCAGAGTATCGATCAAATTCACCTGACACTGCATCGGCAGCAAATCGAGCAGCGGAACCTCTCGCTTCCCACCGCCTAACTTTACCGGGATGTTTTGAACGATCTTGAGGACTTCATCTTCTTGAATTGTCTTTCCACCGGAAATCAGGGGGAAAAGCCGCTCCGCTAAAAGGGTATGTAAATGAGCATCGTTGAGATAAAGATGCCATTTTGCGACATCAATATAGACAGATTCACCAATCTCGGCAGCTAATGCCTCGATCGTTTCTGAGGTACTAGAGGTAGCCATATGTTTATAATCGGGTTCAATTCTTTAACCGTACTAGGTTAAGGAAGCCGAAATCTCCTACCTCTTGGTTGATTTTGATGGTTTTTCTTTCGGTTTAAATCCGGTTGCTTTAGAAGTTGCAGGAATCGGTGGATCAGAATAGTCCGCGATCGCAAAAACATAAATCGCATGAGCTACCAATGCGGCAAACCAGCCGCTTGTAACCCAAATTGACCAATCCCAATCTGCCTGCTGAAGCGTTCGGAAAAACCAAATTCCCGAATTAGTCGCAGCAAATAAAGCAACATGGGTTGCAAAGGTCATACGATCGTCGAGTTGACGATAATCAGCATCTTTGCGATCGGGAACGCGAGACCAGCGAGGAGGCATAAGATTTCAAGATGAGTAGACAGACTTCTTCATTTTTGCACTTCCAACCCTAGACAAGAGTGCTCTTTTTGAAGTTTTCGAGAGGAATCTTTTGTAACGAATCCTTTCGACCCAAGTTTGGTAGGATATTCATGACTTTTAACTAAATTATGAATTTAGCCAGCCCAAGGAGCTAATAGGGAAAGTTTGGATATGGTTGCTTCTCCCGGTTCTCTTAATTCAACCGCTATTCCGATTCATATTCTGCTAGTCGAAAACAACCCTGATGATGCAGTTCTCATTCGCCGCACGTTTCTTCGAGCGGGGAGAAATGATTGGAAGCTGGCGCAGGTTGAACGGCTGGACGAAGCGATCGCCATCTGCAAAGAATATTACTCCCAAACCGGAAAAAATTTTGACGTGATTTTGCTGGATCTGCGGCTTCCCGATTCGTGCGGTCTAGAAACCGTTGTCAAATTCCGCCGAGCAGTCCCGGATATTCCTATCGTCGTCATTACTGGGGTACGTGACGACGATTTGGCAATCGCATCGATCCGGGCGGGTGTGCAAGACTACCTCAGCAAAGATGAGATTACTATTCAGCAGCTTTTGCGATCGGTGCGATTTGCGATCGAGCGAATGCGTCAATAACTTAGAGATGACATAACTCTTGGATAGCTCGAAGACTGCTTTCAACTTTGCTAACCGTTGGTAAGAGTTGCTAAGCCTATAAAAGTTTCTGCCAGAGTTCAATCACTTCTTTTAGTTGAGCAGGTAACTCATTGTGCAATGGGTTTGCATACTCGATCGCTGTATTGCCGTGAGTCAGCTTGATTGTGTCAAAATCGGCTCCACGATCGGAAAAATAACGCAGTCGATTCAGGTGATCGAATCGC
Organism: Cyanobacteria bacterium FACHB-DQ100; assembly: GCA_014695195.1. Taxonomy (NCBI): domain Bacteria; kingdom Bacillati; phylum Cyanobacteriota; species Cyanobacteria bacterium FACHB-DQ100. The sequence goes on from JACJNW010000031.1 coordinate 13,474, forward strand.
TGCTGGCGCACTTGCTCTAGAAAGGTATTCACCTGTTCACGAGTCAATCGCTTAACGATAACTGGAGTTGATCGAATGTTCGGGGCGATCGTTTGCCGAGTCACAATGCCTTCGGAGTTGAGCTTTGTAATCGTGGTGATGTTGGCAATGCCTCCCTCGGAGACAGATTGGAACACGATCGGTTCTTCAGGGTTGCTTGTCCCATCTTCTGGGGTGGTGAAGCCTAGCTGAAGCCTTGGTGACGGGTTTGTTAGGCTTGCGGTCTGATTCAGTCGCAGTTGGGAGCCATTTTGATTCGTGTGGTAGACCCAACTGCGTTGTTGTCCTGTGACGATGACTTGCCAACCGGGAAGCGCAATCATAGTACAAAAGGCGTTGGGTGCAGGCAATCCAAAACAGCCATTCCAGGTGCGGGCTTGTGCGGCTGAAATCTTCAGTTGTGAAGCTGGGATTCTAAAGGTTCTGGCGATCTCACGCTTGACTCGTCGCGCTACCGCAGCAGGCAGCCCATTAGAAGAATTTGCAGTCTCTTTGTCTGCGGTTGCTTGAATCTGTGCTGGAGTTTTAGCGCTGATTGAAGCTTGAGGTAAGGCTGCACTAAATAAAACTGTTCCTGCTAAGAGAACTGCTGAGTATCGTTGCAGTAGGGTTTTCATTGCATTTGTCCTAGATTGAGAGGGTGCGATCGGAGTGATCCGAGTGTCCTAATTCTGGCGGAGAGGTAAGAAGATCAGAGGAGCAGTTACAGAATTAGAAACCTATTCAAAGGACAAATGCAGCGATCGTGCTTTACGTAGTTGCATTATCGCTCTACGGTGAGGGTTCGGGATTCGTTGCCTTTAGGTCTCGCGAACCGCTTTTGTTTAATTAGCAAGTGCATTCAAATCATTTTTGAAATAGGTAAGTGGTCAATTCGTCACGGCTTAAACCTAAATGAGCGGCGACATCTCTCAAAATTGCAGAAAGGGTTCCGACTTTAAGCGGATTGTGGGCAGGAACTGTAATATGATGCTCTCCATTTCGCTCTGTGGTTAAGCGCAGATGGCTACCAGTTTGATGATCGATAGTGTAGTCGAACTGTTCAAGCAGCTTGGCAAGTTCTAAGCCAGAGAGGTCGCGAGGGAGTTTCACGAAGCAATGACCTCATCTCGCACGAAATGTAGACGAATTAATTTTGGGCGGTCTTGCTCGTCTGGGAAGTGACATCGGACAGCATCGCGGATCTCTTCACGTAGGCGATCGACATCGTCGGCTTCCGTAAAGATCGATTCGCCTAATGCACGGGCAGTATAGCCTCCTTCGGGTGCATCTTCGATGAGAAATACGATTTCGGTTGTCATGTGCGATCGCGCTTTTATCAACAAGTTACTTATACAAGTTTGGCAAGTCTTGAAGCAAACGATCGCGCTATTCATCCTGAACGGTGAGCATTCGGGATTCGATCGCTAAGTCTGTGTAAATTGGTCAAGTAATGCTTGAATCAAACTGGCAGAAGCGCGAAAAGATGTTTGTTTTAGTCGAGCAATTGCAGAGGGAAAATCGATCTTTCCTTGCTGTCCTGCTTTAACTAAGATTCCTAAAACACCAACGATCGCAAGTCCTCGCTTTGAGGCAATATTTCTTGCAGCCCGATCGTCAAGAAGAATGAGATCAGCCTGCAATTCTTCTGCTAATGCAATTGCGTCTCGCTCTCCTGGATCGAGTTCATCTGCGAAAAGATTAGTTGCGGTGGTTATTGCTCTAATTTCTAACCAACTCGGAGGTTGAGCAATCCAAGCTTGAACGATCGAGGGCGATTTTGAAGCAGCTAACTCATCTCGAATGGTTTCAGGAATGATGACGCGATCGTATAACTCCGGTAACAAGTCGATTAGATCGATCAGCAGTAGGTAGCAGAGGGGAGAAGTATCAGAGATAACGATCATGTCTGCGCTAAATTCTCTTCTTGTTGAAGGGCTTCTAGCGTCTCTAGATCTTGTTGTAAGTCGGATAAATCATAGTTGAGATCGACCGATCGTTCTTTGAAAAACGCATCGAGTTCAAGCTGAGTCTCAAATCCGAGCAATTCTCTGGCTTTGCCTGAACTAATTCGTGCGGTTCGATAGGCTTCAATCACGCACAGTTCGAGCATTTTTCGCTCTAAATCCTCTGGGTTGATTTGTAGCTGATGGGCTAATGTGTCAGGGATTTCGATCGTAATTTGCATTGTTTTTTACAAGGATAGAGGCGCAGTCACTTTTGGGAGGCTGCTTATACGATTTTGGCAAGAAATTCGTTAAATGGTGATCGCGCTATTCATCCTGAACGGTGAGCATTCGGGATTCGATCGCGTTCCACACCTGCGGCGACACTCGCAAGGCAGCTTCTTTGCAGCGAATCATCAGTTTATTGACATAGAGATAGTTGTTGAGTGACTCGACTTCTTCTTCGGATAGTTCGAGCCATTCGGGATTGAGGTGAAGAGCGTTGCACCAGGTTTGACGAAGACGATCGGCAAAGGCTCGACGCTCCTCCAATAGTGCATCATTGCTTGGAACAGTCTCTCTCATCGCTTCAAGTTGGTTGACTAGGGCTTGGAAATCAACAGAGGTGAAGACTTCGGCGCGGGCGAGGGCGCGGGCGAGGTCGAGGTCGAGGGCGAGGTCGAGGGCGAGGTTGAGGGCGAGGTTGAGGGCCCGGGCGCGGACGCGGTCGAGAGCGAGGGCGAGGTTGAGGGCCCGGACGCGGACGCGGGCGAGGGCGCGGGCGAGGTCGAGGTCGAGGGCGTAGAAGAGTACAACAACCTTTTTAGCTGCTGGTTTGAAATTGCCTTTTGATCCATCCGTTACATCATTTGTCCATTTGAGCAATGCTTTGAGTTTCTCTGTGTGAATTAGCATTTGTGCTTCAGTCTCCATTAGAGTTAGGAGTGCGTCGGCATTTCGCATCAGACCAGAGACAAGGAAGAACACCTCGCGCCAGCGTCGATCTGTTAAATGGTTTGTGATCAGTGCTGCGAGTTGCTGCTCATCGACAATGTACTGAGCCGTCAGATATTCCTGAAATGTTAGATGCGAGAACGAAAAAGTATCTCTGGCACGTTCGACTAAAATTCCTTGTTGCACTTGAATTGCATAGAGCGCAGCTTCCGCATCTAGATGTTTCGGTGCATTGAGATTGTTGACGAGAAAGGCTCGGATTTGCTCGGTCAGTTCTCGCTTTGAGAAAAATAGCTGATCCTCTGCAAAACTTTGGTAAGCAATCTCAGACAGTAAGACTTGTTCTAGCTGAAGATTCAACTCTTGATAAATCGGATCACGGTGAACTCGTCGTTCTGCTGCCCATTTCTTCAACCAAACTTCCAACGCCTCCCCATACAATGCGGCTCTGTGCTTGGGTAAGCTCTGCGATTCATCGTAAACCGCACAAAGTAAGGTTAAGAGTAACGGCGTTTGTCCTAATTCCTTGACCGCTTTGTAGTCTGAACTGTTGAGCAATTCCCAGTATTGATCGGCGATCTTCGGCTCCCGTCTGAACCACTGCCGCACAAAAGTTTCTATCTGCGAATCGCTGAAATTCGCCATTGTCACATCTTTGAATCGCGGAAATCCGCCTTTATACGCTGCAATTCGACAAGAGGCGATGAAGCGATTTTTGTCATAGCGATCGACCAACTTCCCAATCTGCTCGATCGCTCGATCGGCATGAATCGTTGGCACTTCATCCAACCCATCCAACAAAATCAACAGCTTTCCTGCCTGCAAAAGATTCTGCGTAAATGTTTCCGCATTCGGAAACCCACAAGTTTCAAACTCTTCTGCGATCAACTTCTCAATCTCCGAGTGTCGATCGCCGAATTGCTTCAATTCAATAAACACTGGAATCAATTCGTGTCGAAACCTTGCGGTCTGCCACTTGAGCGCTTCGAGTCCAACCTTTCTCAAAAACGTCGATTTTCCAATTCCCGGACTCCCTAACACCATCAGCCGAGGTTCAAGATTTGCCACTGCGATGCCTTCTTGACGAGTCGTTTTCTCGAAGACAAATCCTCGCCCCGTTTCTAGAAACAGTTCCTTCAGCGCTTCGGGAGATTCAAAACGGCGGCTCTCGCGAGTATTCAAGACTTGGACATCGGTATAAATATCCTCTAACGTCAGCGAATTATCCATTCGCAAGCAATCATATTTCAGCGTGCAGTGGCGTTTTTCATAAGTTCTGACATACTCCTCCATCGCGTTGCCAACTTGCTGATGGAGTTTCTTATCAATTTGGTTTCCGGCTTGTTTCCAACCCGCCTCGATCGCAAGTTTGATCAGATTTGTAATGACTGCTTGTGAAATGGGATCGATCGTCATATCAATTGAAGGAAACTTTTCTCATTGATACACTGCGATCGCGCTTCAAAACGGATGATGTAGAGAAACTGCGCGAGGTTTTGATGCCCAATCTTGACAAGAAATTGAGGAAAGCGATCGCGCTTTAAGCATTCAACAGGTCTTGAGGATGTACGATCGTGATGCCTAGAACATCGGGAAAATCCCGTGGATTGAGCGTGAGCAAGTGTGTCACGACGTGGGTTTGCATAACAGCGATTAAGCGTAAATCATGGGTTCGTTTTCCCTTGACGCGATGAGCCGTTACGAGATTACGCCAGGTTGGATAAATTGCTTCTGTTTCTCGGAGGAAGGAAAACTGGGCTGAAAGTCGGACGATCGCGTTCTCCGTTTGCTCAATTGTCCAGCCTAGTCCGTTGACGTTGGTGGGTCGAGTCGCAACAACCCAAAGCTCAATTAGGACTTGAGCAGTGATGCAACACTGATCGCCTTGCGTTAGGATTTGGGCGATCGTCGCAAACATTCGAGTCTGATCCGGTGAAGCAGGATCGCTGAGTCGGAGGAGAATATTGGTGTCTAACAGGTATTGCGCCATCAGTCGTACATACTATCTCGATGTAAGGCTTCTTCTGGCAATGGGGTGTCGTTTTTTGGCAGAGTCGCAATCCATTCTTTTAGTTGTTGGATTTGTTCTTCAGGCGATCGAGGTTGTTGAGGTTCAACGATTGATTGTGGTGCGGATTGTTTGAGTTTCGATCGCACAAAATTCAAGGTTTCGATGATGAGTTCGTCAGGAGCTTGTTCTAATTCTTGAAGGAGTTGTTCTCGATTGGTCATGTTCGCTTCCTCTTGCGATCGCGCTTTACAAGTCAGTTTCATTATCGCTCTACGGTGAGCATTCGGGATTCGATCGTGATGCTCCACAACTCAGCCGCGAGTATTTAGAACTCAATCACGAGTATTTTTGATTTGATGGCGAGTATTTAGAACTCAATCACGAGTATTTAGAACTCAACCACGAGTATTTAGAACTCAATCGCCAGTATTTGAAACTCGACCACGAGTATTTAGAACTCGATGACGAGTCTTTGAAACTCGACCACGAGTATTTAGAACTCGCTCACGAGACTTACGACTTCAAGCCCGACTTCATTTTTGTAAACTGAAGAAATGGGACATCAAATTCAACCACTACCGATCGAAGTTGTTCACCTCATTGCTGCCGGAGAAGTGATCGATTCTCTTGCCGCAGTCGTGCGCGAACTCGTCGAAAATGCCATTGATGCCGGAGCCACACGCATTACCGTTTCCGTTTGGGCTGATCAATGGCGCGTGCGAGTCGCAGACAATGGTGCAGGGATGAGTTTAGAGAATTTGCGCCAAGCTGCACAGCCGCATAGTACCAGCAAAATTCGCGATCGCGCCGATCTGTGGCACATTCAAAGCTTAGGATTTCGGGGGGAAGCTTTGCATAGTCTGGCTCAACTCTCAAAGTTAGAAATTCTGAGTCGGACTGCGGATGATGCAGGTTGGCGGGTAACTTACACAACTGAAGGAGAAGTCGATCAAGTCGAATCAGTCGCGATCGCACCCGGAACGATTGTGATTGTCGATCGCTTATTTGAAACGTGGGAAGCCAGACGCGAAGGATTACCTTCTACCTCACAACAATTAAAAGCAGTTCAACAAACGATTTATCAAATTGCTTTAGCTCATCCACACATTACTTGGCAGGTCTATCAGAACGATCGACTATGGTTCAATCTTTGGGGCGGTCGTTCTGCAAAAGACTTGTTACCGCAACTGTTGAAAGATGTGCGAATTGATGATTTAACCGAGCTTCGATCGACTGCAATTTCTTTAGTGCTAGGACTGCCCGATCGCACACATCGATATCGCCCGGATTGGGTCAGAGTGGCGATTAATGGTCGATTTGTGCAATTTCCAGAACTAGAGCAAACTATCTTAGGCGCATTTCGTAGAACATTACCCCGCGATCGACATCCAATCTGTCTTGTTCATCTGCAACTCAATCCTCAACACATCGATTGGAATCGCCACCCTGCTAAAGCCGAAGTTTACTTACACAATCTTGATGATTGGAAAGAGCGGGTGAAAGGTGCGATCGCTCAAGCCCTCCGGATCAATCCTGAAACAGTTCCCGATAGTCTTTACACCTCACAAGTTAGCCAACTGATCAAAGCTGCTGAATCTGATGCAGGTTATCATGTCTCGCGTGAGATTCCTGCTGAACCTTCTACGCTATTTCCACTAAAAGCACTGACTCAAGTTCACAATCGCTACATTCTGGCAGAGCATCCTTCAGGAATGTGGTTGATTGAACAACACATTGCTCATGAGCGCATTCTGTTTGAAGAGATTAGCGATCGCTGGCAACTGATTCCGCTTGAACCTGCGATCGTTCTCAATCAACTATCCGTGTCTCAAGTCGAACAATTACAGCGCATTGGCATTGAAGTTGATCCATTCGGAGAGCAACTTTGGGCAGTACGATCGGCTCCTGAGCTACTCACTCAACGCGAAGACTGTGCCGCCGCATTGATCGAACTCAGTTTAGGCGGAGATTTGCAGGCGGCTCAAGTGGCAGTTGCCTGTCGGAGTGCCATTCGCAATGGGGTGTCGTTGTCGATCGACCAGATGCAGAGTTTGATCGATCGCTGGCAGAAAACCCGAAATCCACGCACCTGTCCGCATGGTCGCCCGATTTATCTCTCGCTTGAAGAATCTAGCCTGGCGCGATTCTTCAAGCGACATTGGGTGATTGGAAAAAGCCACGGACTCGAATAACTAATAACTATCGAGCAGCTGTAGAAGGTAAGGCTGGTTCAAGAATGCGATCGATTTCTTTCAGCACATCATCCGCCAAGTTCACATCAACCGCCGCCGCATTATCGACCACTTGCTCAGGACGGCTTGCACCAATAATTGCACTGGTCACGCGCTGATCCCGCAACACCCAAGCTAAAGCAAGCTGTGCCATTGAAATGTTTAGCTGTTGTGCGATCGGCTTTAAGTTCTGCACTGCACCAAGAACACGATCGTTGAGCAAATCCGTCATAAATCCGTTCATCTTATCGTTTGCCGCACGCGAATCTTGAGGAATCGCTTCACCCGGTTTGTACTTGCCTGTCAGCACTCCTTGAGCCAGCGGAGACCAAACAATCTGACCAATCCCATTCGCCGCGCACAACGGAAACACTTCAGCTTCAGGTTTGCGCCATAACATCGAATACTGAGGTTGACTCGACACAAACTTCTCAACATTCGGAAGGTTCAAAGCGGCTTGAATTTGCGATGGATTCCACTCACTAAAGCCAATGTATCGAGCTTTTCCTTGCCGAACGACTTCCGTTAAAGCTCCCATTGTTTCCTCTAACGGCGTGTTCGTATCATAGCGATGACATTGATACAGATCGACGTAATCGGTTTTCAATCGCTGAAGGGAAGCATCAATCTGTTTGTGAATTTGAGCCGCAGAAAGTCCACGATCGACATCCGACATCGGAAAGTAAACCTTCGTTGCCAGAATGTAGGAAGCGCGATCGACTCCCTGCAACACTTCTCCTAATAGCGATTCTGATGCACCCCGCCCATAGACATTTGCCGTATCAATAAAGTTAATGCCAACATCAAACGCTTTATGAATACAAGCTTCTGCTTTTTGTCGTTCTACGCCACCGCTATAAGTTAACCAAGAGCCTAAAATAATCTCGGAAGCGTTGAGATCACTGTTTCCTAACTTGCGATATTTCATCGTGATTTCCCCGTGATTAACTTACGATTTGAAGCACTTTATTGATCTAGCCGAACTATCTTAGACAGCGATCGAGTCTTGCTCCTCTATCAGATGAGATAAGATGAATCCAAGCTGATGCAGACCTCAGAGGTGAGAGTAATGTCGTCGATTAGAGATGAACTTCTCAAAATTCTAGAGACAGCGCCCGATCGTGCCATAGAGCAGACACTTCAATATTTGAAATCAATTTTGCCAAATCTTTCTTATGAGTCGGAACCTGAAGGCTCTTCTGTTTCGCGGAATCAATCGCGATCGCAGTGGGTGGAGCAATTGCGCCAACGTCGAGCTAGGCTCTCAGTTAGGAGTGGACATCAAACTGTGATTGAGATGCGGCAAGAGGAGCGATTTTGAGCTATTTGGATACAAGCATTATTGTTCCAGCATATTGTACAGAGCCTCTGAGCGATCGCGTTGACGAAGTTTTGCTTCGAGAAGCTGAATTAGCAATTAGCAATTTGACCGAGGTGGAATTTTATTCTGCGTTGTCCCGAAAGGTGCGAGAACAACAACTGACACTGGATGAGGCACAGCAAATCTCGATCGATTTTCAGGCGGATTTAGACGCGAGAATTTACCAACGATTACAGATTGAAGCGGTTCATTACCAACTGGCGCAAGACTGGATTCGCCGATTCGATACAAAATTAAGAACACTGGATGCTTTGCATTTAGCGATCGCGCATGAATCAAGCATGACAATTACCACAGGTGATGTTGGATTAGCTCAGAGTGGGCAGATTTTGGGGCTGAATGTTGAATTGATTGTGTTGTAGGTAAAAGCGACTGGCTGAAGTTGTGGCTCGTCTAAATGAGTTGAATGACTTATGCGTTCCAAACGTACTTGCGGCAGACTTCACAGGCTTCGACGGCGGCGGGATTGTTGGGGTCGTTGAGGGTGGGGTGGTGGCGGAAGCGGTTACAGCAGATGCGGAGCCAGTCTTGCCAAGTGCCACCGAGCCACAGTCGAATCGTTTCATCAGCACTGCCACTGACAATCGTTCGACCATCAGGTGAGAATGCTACCGAATAGACACTATTGCGATGACCTTGGAAGGGTTGCTCAATTGGATTGCCCTCTAAGTCCCACAGTCGAATCGTCTCGTCACTACTGCCACTGGCAATCGTTCGACCATCAGGCGAGAATGTTACCGACCAGACCTTATTGCGATGACCTCGGAAGGGTTGCCCAATTGGATTGCCCTCTAAGTCCCACAGTCGAATCGTCTTATCACTACTGCCACTGACAATCGTTTGACCATCAGGTGAGAATGCTACCGACCAGACCCTATCGCGATGACCTTGAAAGGGTTGCCCAATTGGATTACCGTTCAGATCCCACAGTCGAATCGTCTTATCACTACTGCCACTGACAATCGTTTGACCATCAGGTGAGAATGCTACCGACCAGACCCTACCGTTGCGACCTTGGAAGGGTTGCTCAATTGGATTGCCCTCTAAGTCCCACAGTCGAATCGTCTTATCACTACTGCCACTGACGATCATTTGTCCATCAGGTGAGAATGCTACCGACCAGACATCATCGCGATGACCTCGGAAGGGTTGCTCAATCGGATTGCCCTCTAAGTTCCACAGTCGAATCGTCTTATCACTACTGCCACTGACAATCGTTCGACCATCTGGGCAGAATGCGACTGACAAGACACTACTACTATGACCTTGAAGTCGATTGCGTTCTCGAACTTTTTCAATCACCTGGCGAAGATTACTTTGGACAGGAGGCAACACTCTTTTTTGCAGCTTGCTCACACTCTTGTCCGTCGCCTGAATCGCTTCTACCGCAGCTTGATGAGGCTGAACAGGCAGCAAGTTGAGAATCCGCATCGCTTGTTCTCGCAGTTGGCTTTCCGCTAACGCCATCTCCAAAAACTCAATCTTCTCCTGATGACGCTGCTCACTCAACCGATAAAACGCCGCAACAGCCGGACTCAGCAACAAAGCCTCAAACTGTTCCCGCACCTCCGAAAGCAATCCCCCCTGCATCAAATACTCATCATTCCGACCCTTCTCTCGCCAGTTCTTTTCCTCATCCTGTACCCGTTGCCGCAATCGCCGTAAATCCCGATCGCTCTGCCGCCACTGAGCAAACAACTCCCACCCCTCCATCAGCCGCTCATGCGCCAGATCAATCTCCTCTCCCTCCCGCACCAACAACCGCCGATCGACCAGCAGTTCCACCACCTCCGCCGCGTCATTCCCCATCGCCACCACCTCTGCCCGCTTCCGCCGCCAGCGCGTATCCTTCGCCTCCACCCCCACGCGCACCAGTTCCAGCATCACCCGCCGCACTAACTTTTGTTGCTCCTCCGGCAACCCCTCATACCAGCCCGTCGCATACCGATTCAGCGCCCCCATCAACCGCCCCATCTCCCGATAAGCCGCCACCGTCAAGCGATGCGTCTTTTGGTCGCGCCGCTCCCACAACTCAGAAAGCGCAAATTCCAACAGCGGCAAGCAATTCCCTTCTTCCGCCACATCCTCTAAAATCAGTTCCTCCAGTTCCGCCTCAAACCCATATCCCTGCACTTGCGCCGGACGCACGATCGCGCTTTTCAATTCCTCTCCTTCCAGTGGCGGCATCCACACCGTATGGTCTTGCAGCATCTCCACCAAATCACTGTGCGCCTGCCAATCCTCCACAAAATCCGATCGCATCGTCATCACAATCGCCAACAGATCACTTACGCCCATCAACTTTTCAATAAACGCTCGCTGCTTAGCGCGATCCCTCGATAGCGTAAACACTTCCTCAAACTGATCAATCACCAATAAATGCTTTTGATCCAGCAAGCGATCGACGATGCCGCGCAATCCGTCTTGCTCAATGATCCGATAAATCTCATCATGCTTCTTGCGATCAAACACCTCGTTAAACGATCGCTTCAGTTCATAAATCGGCTCTGCCCCTAGCTTCATCGGCTCCAACACCCGCCACCCCAGTTCTTCTAACCGTGGTGTCAATCCCGCCCGAACGACCGAAGACTTTCCGCTCCCACTCGCTCCGATCAGCGGCACAAAGTTCGACTGATACAATTTCCCCACCAAATCTTGCACCACGCGGTCGCGCCTAAAGAAAGACTGCTTCGTTGCAGGTGTGAAAGCGAACAATCCCTGATAAGGATTCGTTTCATTGATCGGTTGAGTCATGACTGGCTCGACCCGAAACCGCACCACTTCGATCGGACGACCCACACTCAGCCGCACCGCTTCTTGTCCTGTCCCCTTCAATTGCTCATAGACAAACGAGAACAAGCGATCACCCGTCACTGCTTGCGTCTTCGGGTCAGTATTGTCTCGACTCAACCCTGCCAACACTGCCCCCGTAAACAAACTATGCTGATCCGATCGCTTCGCATAAGCCTGCTCAAAACTGCGACAAGCCGTAATCGCCAAATAATCTTTTTTCGAGAAACTGTTAAAGGTCTGCGCTAAAAGCTCTTTCTCTAACAAATATCCACTGTGACAGCAATCCAGCAGCAAGACCAAATTCCCCAGATCCGCCTCTCCTAGCACCGCATTCAAATCATTGAGCGACAATCCCTCTGCCTGCTGAGTCACCGACTGCTCTCGATCGACACTCACGATGCAATCTGAAGTGGCAAGGAACGCCTCCGTCTTCCCAAACCCCTTTTTCAATGGAAATGCGTGCTCCGTGTAATAAATCAGCGCTTCTTGCTTCTGTGCCTGCTCTAGCAATCGTTCAATTGTGTTCCAAATCTTTACGCTTAACTTGCCCCACAAGTCGCTGCACTTCAAACCCGCCATCACGCTGTAACACTTGCGCGATCGCTTCTGCATCCCCTTTCGTCTTACTCAACGATTTCAGCGGAGCCTGTGCCGATTACGAGTGCATACCGCGCCATAAACCCGGAAAAACAAACTGCGTGTATTTTATACTTTCTCTAATAAAACCCAATCGCCTAAACCCAATTCAGAGAACTTTCATGTCAGAAATTCAACCCCTGCAAATCCGTGAAGAAAACGGCGAAACTTACACGATGTATGTTGCGGTCAAAGATGATGCCGACATTCCCGCTCCCTCTGAAGATCCCGATCGTGAAAGCTACGGCATTGATCCTCATGCGGTGATGGTTGAAATGGTGGAAGTGCATCAAGCAATCCAGGCTTATACTCGTTATGCGATCGGAGCTTTCAGAAACCTCAGCACAGAACACATCGAGGAAGTTAACTTAAAATTCGGCTTAAAAATTGGTGGTAAAACGGGCATTCCCTTTCTGGCTGAAGCAACAAGCGAAGGTAACTTTGAAATCGAGGTTAAATGCAAATTCCCGAATAAATAACTCGATTCGACTTCATTCGCAGCTAGAACCGTATCTGCTCTGCTTGTCGTTGCATTCGTTCAGCTTGTCGCCGTATCTGCTTTGCTTGTCATCGTATCCGTTAAACCGTTCTTCGTGAAAACCGCAGCATTCATCACGAACACTAACCCATTCATCACGAACACTAACCCATTCATCACGAACACTAACCCATTCATCACGAACACTAACCCATTCGTCACGAACACTAACCCATTCGTCACGAACGTCGCGATTTTCTCAGTAAAACTACTCGCTGTCGCCACATCACTGTGGAAAATCCTGAGATGCGGTCGAGCTTTCTGCCCGAATGCCTGAGTTGCTGTGATCAAAAGGCAGCCATGCAGAAAGTCGATTCAGTCTAATGGTGTGAGGCGAGTACAACCCTCGTTTTACAATGAGGCAGACCGCACCTCTTGTATGGATCAATGTTTGAAAGCTTTCTACCGTCCGAAGTCGCTCAACTGACCGAAGAAACGTCGATCACGCTCGCTCGTCAAATTCGTCGATCGCCTATTTCCACATCAATCAGCTTAGAACCGATTGAAACTGCATACGTACATCAAGGCGAAGGCGGTATTCCGATTCTCTTGCTGCATGGCTTTGATAGCTCTGTCTTTGAATACCGCCGATTGTTACCCAGACTGACTGCACATCATGACACTTGGATGGTCGATTTGCTCGGATTCGGATTCACCGATCGCCCTGCCAATACGCCCTTCAGCCCAGAAGCCATCAAAACGCATCTTTATGACTTCTGGAAAGCGAAGATCGATCAGCCTGTGATTTTAGTGGGCGCATCAATGGGAGGAGCGGCAGCGATCGATTTTGCTCTGACTTATCCGGATGCGGTTGCGAAATTAGTTCTACTGGACAGTGCAGGATTTGCGGCGGGGCCTGCGATCGGTAAATTCCTCATTCCTCCGCTCGGCTATCTTGCCACCGAATTTCTCAGACGACCGAATGTGCGGCGCAGCGTCAGTCTGAAAGCTTATTACGATCCAGCCTTTGTCACCGCAGATGCCGAACTTTGTGCTGCTCTGCACTTGAAGCTTTCTCGTTGGAATGAAGCCTTAATTGCCTTTACAAAAAGCGGCGGCTATAACTTCTTGAGCAATAAAATCTCTCAAATTACTTGTCCAACCTTGATTCTTTGGGGCAACTCAGATCAAATTTTAGGCACGAAAGACGCAACTCGGTTTGAAAGCGCGATCGTCAACAGCAAACTCATCTGGATCGAGCAGTGCGGTCACGTTCCCCACCTGGAAAAACCCGAACTCACAGCAAAATATATTCTTGAGTTTTCAACAATTTCATAAAACTTTCAAGCACTGTAGAATTTGCAACACATTGCATCAGCCACTCTAATCTGGAATTGCTAGAGTTTGAGCCATCACCTGAACAATCTAGTTTTTGCCTCAGTTTAGCGGGTCAAAAATTGCGACGCGATCGCCAAATAGGGTCACAAAATTCCGATCAACTGCTATCTTTAGTTGGAACAACTATCGACAAAAAAATACATGGGAGTCACGTATCGGCGGATTTTGCTGAAACTTAGCGGTGAAGCTCTAATGGGAGAGCTTTCCTACGGGATTGATCCTGCCGTCGTTCATGGCATTGCCGAAGAAGTGGCAGAATTGGTGCAGGAAGGAATTCAAGTCGCGATCGTCGTCGGCGGCGGAAATATTTTTCGAGGAATGAAGGGTGCAGCCGCAGGCATGGAACGCGCCACCGCTGACTATATCGGCATGATCGCCACGGTCATGAACGCCATGACGCTGCAAGATGCGCTAGAGCAGATCGGCATTCAAACACGAGTCCAAACCGCGATCGCAATGCAAGAAGTGGCGGAACCGTATATCCGTCGCCGCGCCATCCGGCATTTGGAAAAAGGAAGAGTCGTCGTCTTTGGGGCGGGTTCCGGCAATCCGTTCTTCACAACAGACACCACCGCCGCCCTGAGAGCCGCCGAAATCAATGCAGAAGTGCTGTTTAAAGCGACAAAAGTAGATGGAGTCTACGACTCTGATCCGGTTAAAAATCCCGCTGCCAAACGATACCAGAGTTTAACCTACTCGCACGTTTTAACGCAGGATTTGCAGGTCATGGACAGCACCGCGATCGCATTGTGTAAAGATAACGATATCCCCATTATCGTATTTGACTTGTCTGTGCGCGGAAATATTAAGCGGGCAGTCACAGGAGAATCTATCGGAACCATTGTCGGAGGTTTTTGTGAAGTTTGCTGACGTTGAAGACCACATGAAAAAGGCGATCGAGGCTGTTCGCCGCGATTTCAATACGATCCGGACAGGTCGCGCCAATGCGAGTCTGCTCGACAAAATTACCGTCGAGTATTACGGTGCAGAAACACCGCTCAGACAGTTGGCAAATATCTCCACCCCGGATTCAACCACGATTCAAATTCAGCCCTACGATCGCAGCAGCATGAGCGCGATCGAGAAAGCGATTTCGCTTTCAGACATCGGTTTAACGCCGAATAATGATGGCTCATCGATTCGGTTGAATATTCCACCGCTGACCAGCGATCGACGCAAAGAACTGGTCAAACTGGCAGCGAAGTATGCAGAAGCCGGAAAAGTTTCGATCCGTAACATCCGGCGGGATGGCGTGGATACGGTGAAGAAACAGGAAAAAGACAAGGAAGTTTCTGAAGACCAGGCTCGCGACACGCAGGAGAAGATTCAGAAGCTGACGGATAAATATATTGCTGAGGTGGAAAAGGTCTTGGCTGAGAAAGAAAAGGACATTATGACTGTCTAAGCCGGTGGATGTCATTGAACTGAAGACCTTCATCCCCTCTTGCGGAACTGGGCTAACGCCACGCTCCGCAAGAGGGTTGGGGTGAGGGCAGATTGGTGGTCTAATGGTTAATGCAGTTTGCCTACTTGCAGGCAGTTCAGAATTTTAAGATCATTACCATTTGAATTTGCGCGATCGCAGTTGTCTCAGTTGCTCTCCTAATTCTTTTTGCTCTTCAGCAGCATTGAGTCGTTGCGCGATCGAAAATGCCTGTTGATAATAGGTTTCTGCTGTTGATAATTTGCCTGTTTGCCGCTGATGCTGCGCCATCATTTTCAGGGAAGCAAGCATTTGCCAAGTGTCGTTGCGCTCGGATGCCATTGCTAAACGTTGATTGAGCATTTCGACGAAGCGAGTTTCTTGTCCCATGCCGCGGTACGCCAGCATCAGTCCGTCGAAGGCTCGAAATTGAGACGGTAAATCGCCGGTTTCTCGCGCTAGGGTCATGGCTCGATCGTGAGCGCTGAATGCCGATCGCGCATCGCCGATCGCCAAATAAGCTTCACCTAAATGATTCAGCGTGTTCGCGGCTCCGATCGGATCTTTCGCCTGATCGCGGAATCCTCGTGCTTGCTCAAGCAAGGCGATCGCGCCGCGATAATTTCCTTGAGCGTAAGTTGCTAATCCCAGATTGCTCAGCGATAAGCCTTGTCCGGGTCGATGCTTAATGGTCTGCGCCAGTCTCAACCCTTCTGCAAACGATCGTGCCGCCTCGCGGGTTTGTCCGCGCCGCAGAATCACTTGCCCCACGTTGTTATAGCCGTGAATCTGACGAATGGTGTTGCCCTCGTCTCGTGCCGTTGCTAAGCTGCGCCGAAACGCATTCTCCGCTTCATCCAGCCGTCCTAAACTGATGTAGGTCATGCCTAGCAGATCGTAAACGCGCCCCTGCGACGGCACTTCACCCGCTTGGTGATAAAGCTCGATCGCTTGCCGCCAGTTGGAGATCGCCTGCTCTAGTGTTCCGGCTTGCTGCGCCTGAATACCGGACTGAACCAAGCGATCGGCGGTTTGCCGGACTGTGCCTTGAGTGCCAAACGCAGGATTCAGTTGGCGAGTCAAATCTGAGGCAAAACTGGGCGCGATGAACGCTCCGCTAATCAGCAAATTGAGCGCAAGTGAGCAAACGAGGTTGAGATTCAACATTAGAAAAATTCGAGTTCTTCTAGGCTTTGATCGAGCGAATCAGCCGCCGACTCGGAAACTGACTCTTGCTCTCTAGCATTCCCACCTAGATAAATCGTTCTAATATCGTCGGGTAAAAGTTTTTCTAACGCTTGGTAGCCTTCTTGCAATCGCGCTTTCACTTCTTCGGGGTTAACTTCTTCGCCTTCTGCTTGCAAATATGCCGCAATTCGGGTTTCGCTCCAGTGAAACGTTTGCGCCATGACGACCATTAATCGCAGTGCAGGCGACATCTGTTCTAGTGCCCGATCAAGATAACACCAAAACGGCGGAGAGCAAGCGCGAATGTCGTAATGGATTTCTTCGACTGCGGGTAGCTCTGCTTCATTAATGCCCGATGCAGTCACGGCTAAGAGCCAAGTTTGAAACGTTGCACCTTGACTAAAAGCGCGTAAATCGACTCCAGCCAGTTCATGAAAGACGTGCCGCCAGATGAGTGCCAGCAAGTATTCTGCTTGAACGGGCGATCGCGCCGATCGCGTAATCAGCGAATACACCAGCGGACTGTAGCGACAAAATAGCGCCGTAAAAAACTGCCCTGAATCCGGGTAGCGCTGAAACAGCGTCAGCAATTCTTGATCGCTGTGATGAAACAGCGCTTTAACGATCGAATGATCTGCCTCTGGAAAAGTTGGAATCGTGACGGCTTTCATAGATCCTGCCTGAGTCGAGTTAACTACTATATACAGGCAATGGCGAAAACGGCGCATTTTTTTTGGTCGTTTATCTGAAAAACGCTGTGTTTTTCTAAAGCTTACGGATGCCTCCGCTTTGGTATTGATAGAATGAATAGAACGTTTTCGGCAGCCCGTTGCTCTAGTCATTAATCTATGGATAGCTTGTTTTCTACTCAAGGCATCATGATCATGTTGCTCGGTGCATATGCCGTTGCAATGTGGCTTTTCCTGACGAGCGCACCCAAAGTTCACACGGTCATGGTTTCCGATCTTGAAAGTGCCCGCGATTTTTATGGCGGAATGTTGAAACTGGCGGTGGCTGAGGTTCCGTTGCACTATTACTACAACTACGAACAGTCGCTGGGAACGGCAGGGATTAATCCGATGTATTTATCGGGTTCGATGGGTAGCACAACTGCGCGTGGCAATGGCAATGATGGACTGTGGTATCAGTTGAAGAAAAATACACAGCTTCATGTGATTTCGGGCGCGACCCTGGGCGAGAAAGATCGTCAGCGGCATGTGTGTTTTGATCGCGATTGTCTCGATCAAATTCTGTTGCGCGTTCAAGCTCGCGGCATTAAGCACAAAATTCGTCGCGAAAGACCGCTGAATTTTTTGGTAAAAGACTACTCTGGACAAGTGGTAGAGCTTGCAGAAGTGGTGAATTAGAGTTTAATTTTTCCAGAAGCGAGGAGTAAGGCGTGGTCTTGCTCCTTGTTTTTTTTGCTCATTTGGCTTTGACATCCGGCGTTGCCTAATGGAGAGATGAATTAAGGTGACTCTCAATGCAGTGCCCTGAATGCCAATCCACTCATATTCGCAAGAATGGAAAACGCAAAGGCAAGCAAAATCATATTTG